>NZ_CP009043.1:1500000-1684608 GCF_000736415.1 Campylobacter iguaniorum
CGTATAAAAACTCAAATGTACCAGCTCCAGCGTATCCGATAGCTTTTGTAGCTTTGACTGCTGTTTCGTGAAGCTCTGCTCTGGTTTTTTCATCTAAGATAACTGCTGGGCTTTCTTCGATGAGCTTTTGGTGGCGACGTTGGAGTGAGCAATCTCTCTCGCCTATATGCACGACATTTCCATGCTCATCGCCAAGGACTTGCACCTCTATATGGCGTGGATTTGTGATGTATTTTTCCATATACATTGTTCCATCGCCAAACGCACTCATAGCCTCGCTTTCAGCTGACCAGAAGTTTTTTTCAAGATCTTCTTCTCTCTCGACCACACGCATACCACGACCGCCACCACCAGCTGCTGCTTTTACGATGACTGGATAGCCGATTTCGCGAGCTAGTTTTTTAGCTGCTTCGATGTCTTTTATAGCGCCATCACTACCAGGGACGACAGGTATTCCAGCTCTCATCATGACTTGTTTTGCTTTGCTTTTATCGCTCATCAAAGCCATAGCTGCTACGCTTGGTCCAATGAATTTAATCCCATGTTTAGCACAAATTTCAACGAAATTTTGATTTTCGCTCAAAAATCCATATCCAGGAAATATCGCGTCTGCTTCGCTAATCTCACAAGCTGTGATGATAGCTGGTATATTTAAGTAGCTTTCACTACTTCTTGGATTGCCTATACATATAGAAGCGTCTGCGTATTTGACATATAGTGCGTCTTTGTCAGCTGTAGAATGCACGACAATGGCTTCTTTGCCCATTTCTTGGATAGTTCTAAGAGCCCTTAAAGCAATCTCGCCACGGTTTGCGATGAGAATTCTTTTTATCTCTTTCATATCTTTTCAACCTCGTATAATGCCATTCCAAACTCAACTGGCTGTCCGTCTGCAACCAAAGATTTTACTATGCGGCAGTCAAACTCAGCTTCTATCTCATTCATGATTTTCATAGCTTCGATGATACCGATACAATCGCCTTTTCTTACAGTTTGACCTGGTTTTACAAACGCTGCCGCACCCGGGCTTGGAGCTACATAAAATGTTCCTACCATAGGTGAGTTCATAGTCTCATTTGCAGTTGATGCAACTGGAGCTGAGCTTTTATCGTTTACGACTACATTTATTGGAGCTGGGGCTGGAACTGGAGGGCAAACTACTGGAGTAGCAGCCACTTCTGGCTCGTATTTTTCAAGTTCGATTTCGAAATCTTTATCTTTTATCTTAATTCTGTTGATATTTGTTTCATCAAAGAAGGTCATAAGCTCTTTAACTTCATCTCTTGTCATGGAATTCTCCTAGAAATTTATTCTTAAAATTAACATTGTATCAAATTTAAGTAAAGATTTAGTTTAAATTTAAAAATTATGAATTGTAAATGATATTTTAAAATCTCAAATCACGATTTTATGGTTAATTCTGCAATGCTTTTTTCTTAAGTAAATTTATGATAAAAAACATACTAAGGCTCAAAACAACAAGAATTAAGCTTAAAAATAGTGCTTTTTGGTTCTCGCCGTCATACACTGCATTAAAAATAGCTAGAGATATTGTATCTGTTTTGCCGATGATATTCCCGCCAAGCATAAGCGTGATACCGACCTCTCCAAGCCCTCTAGCAAGGGCTAAAATCAGAGATGAGGCGATTGTTCTTATGATATTTGGAAAAATAATAAAAATCGCGATTTCAAATTTGCTTTTTCCAAGACTCTGACCGGCTTCTATCAAAGTCTTTGGGAACGCTTCTAAGGCACTTTGTATGGGCTTGACAAATAGCGGAAGTCCGGCTAAAAAAGAGGCTAAAACAAGAGCTTTAAAGCTAAAAACTATCTCCAAACCAAAAAGCTCGCCTAAAAAACTGTTTCTACCAAGCAAATAAAGTAGCAAAAACCCAGTTGCAATAGGCGGAAAAATCAAAGGAAAAACGACTATGGTTTCAAGTACCACTTTGCATTTTCCTTTGTAAAATGCTAAAAAATAAGATAGCAAAATACCGACGCTAGCGAACAAAACCGCACACCACAAAAGCGTTTTGAAGCTAAGAAAAAGCGGGTTTAAAAACCGATCAAGATTATTTAAGTCCAAATTTAGCAAAAATAGCCTTTGAACGCTCACTTTTTAGCTCGTTTATAAAGACCTCACATGACGCATTTGCCTTGCAAGCTTCAAGCCTTGCTGCACTGATATACACAGGAGAGTATAAATCTTCATCAACATAAATGATAGAGCCAAACTCACCACTTCTAGCAATGGCTTCTGTGGAGTTGATAAATCCAGCTTCAACCTCGCCATTTAGGACATAAGCGACTGCTTGAGGCACTGTGGAAACTTCTAAAATTTTGCCTTGCAAAACGCCTTTTAAATTTGACTTTTCTAAAAACTCAGTCGCCCTAATACCATAAATCGCTTTTTTAGGGTCAGGAATTGCGATTTTGCTAAGTTTTTCTAGCTCTTTTACATCTTTTATAACGATATTTTTTGGAGTGACTAAGACCAAAGCCCCCTTGCCTATCCTTTCATAACCACTCAAATTTAATCCACTTTTGTCCAAAAACGCTTCATCTCCGACGATGATAGACATTTTCCCTTCTTTTGCTTGGATAGTGATTTGTTTGATATTTGCAAACGCACCATCTACATTTACGCCATCTTTTTGCAAATTTGATATAACTTGCATGAGCGGTTTTTTGTACCCAGCGCCAGCTCCCACAAGCAGACTTTCACCAAAAACAAAACTACAAAGCAAAGCTGAAAATAAAATCTTTTTCATAGATAACTCCTTGAATTTAAGTCGTTTGATTATATAAAATATAATCTTACATACATATAAATAACTATATTTTAAACCACTTTGATTTATGTTAAAAAAACACTATGAAAGATTATGTTATAATCCCACAAATTTAAAAGGAAAATTATGGGACTAAAAAGCGATAAATGGATACGCGAACAAAGCATAAATCACAAGATGATAGAGCCGTTTTGTGAAGAAAATGTCGGTCGTGGCGTCGTGAGTTATGGGCTTTCAAGCTATGGATATGATATAAGGGTCGGACGTGAGTTTAAGATATTTACAAACATCGGCGGAACTGTCGTCGATCCTAAGAACTTTGATGAGAAAAATGTGGTTGATTTCGTAGGCGATATCTGCATCGTGCCGCCAAATTCATTCGCTCTAGCTAGGACTGTTGAATACTTCAAAATGCCACGCGACACACTTGCTATCTGTCTTGGCAAAAGCACCTACGCAAGATGTGGAATAATCGTAAATGTCACACCTTTTGAGCCTGGATTTGAAGGACACATCACGATAGAAATCTCAAACACAACTCCACTTCCAGCTAAAATTTACGCAAATGAAGGGATCGCTCAGGTGCTGTTTTTACAAGGTGATGAGCCATGCGAAGTAAGCTACGCTGACAAAAAAGGCAAGTACCAAAGTCAAGAAGGTATTACATTGCCAAGAATTCTAAAATAAAATTTAAAGCGAGATAAAATGACTAATACTTATAGCAGACAAAGCATCGATGAAGACGATATAAAGGTAGTTTGCGACGCACTAAGAGGCGATATTTTAACAGGCGGAAGTAAGGTTAGTGAGTTTGAAAAAGCGCTTTGTGATTACACTGGAGCTAAATTTGCAGTGGTGATGAACTCTGCGACTGCAGCCCTGCACGCTGGATATTTGGCTCTTGGAGTACAAAGTGGCGATGAGATTATCACTACACCTATCACATTTGCTGCCACTGCAAATACGGCTTTGATGTGTGGGGCAAATGTCAAATTTGCTGATGTGCTTGGCAATGGAAATATCGATCCAAAAAGCGTAGAAAAGCTAATAAGCCCTAAAACAAAAGTCATAACTCCTGTTGATCTTGGCGGATTTCCAGTCGATATGGACGCTTTAAATTTACTCGCAAAAAGCCGTGGCATAAAGATACTTGATGACGCCAGTCACGCTCTTGGAAGCAGCATAAATGGCAAAAAGGTAGGCTCGCTAGCTGACGCCACCGTCTTTAGCTTTCATCCTATCAAGCCAGTTACCACGCTTGAAGGTGGAGCGCTCCTAACAGACGATGAAGAAATCGCCACAAAAGCAAGACTGATCCGCTCTCATGGAATAATCAAAAAAGAGGCTTGGAACTCAGATATGATAAGCCTAGGCTACAACTACCGCTTGAGCGACGTGGCATGTGCTTTAGGCACTTCTCAGATGAAAAAGCTTGATAAATTTATAGCCAAACGTGATGAAATAGCCAAATTTTATGACGCTAAATTTGAAAAAAGCCCATACCTTAGCACTATCAAAATCCCAGCAAATGTCAAAAGCTCTCACCATCTCTATCCTGTGCTTTTATTTAGAGAGTTTTGGTGTGCCAAACAAGATATTTACGAAGAGCTTCACGCCCAAAATATCGGCGTTCAAGTACATTATAAACCAACTTATCAGTTTAGTTTTTACAAGAATTTATACGGTGAGATGAGTTTACCAAATGTTGAAGATTTTTATAGGGCTGAGCTGAGTTTGCCTTGTCATCAGCTAATGAGCTTAGAAGATGCAAACTTTGTAGTAGAAAAGCTAAATGAAATTCTAGCTAAATTTAAAGGATGTAAGGTAATTTAAATTACCTTACTGGCGTATAGTCTATTTTAGAGTCTATATCAGTGGCTTCGAGTTTGAAAATTACTGGACGAAGACCGTCGTTGCAGCTACATATCGCAACGCCTGGTTTTCTTATCCAATCTCCATAATAAAACACCTCATTCCCACATCCATGAGCTAGAGCAAAAACATACTGATATACAGCTTTCCATGCTTCATCACAAAAGCCATCTGGCTTAGCATAATCAGCCAAAAACTCTTGCCCTACCTTTAGCATAGGACAGGCTCCAAGCCCTATTGCGCCGTACTCTTTAGCTAATTCTTCATCAAAAGTAGTCTTTAAGACTGTGATTTTTACCTTTTTCATTTTACAAAACCTTAGCTATAAGCTCGATTGGATTAAGACATCTCATGTCGGAAGCTTTAAGATGAAGAGCGTTGTTTAGCTGCATTTTACACGCACTACACTCAGCGCTCACAGAGCTAGCCTCAGTGGCGATGATAGAGCTAGCTCTACTCACTCCAGCAGCGCGGCTTAGGTGATACTTCTCGCTTTGCATTGTCACACCACCAAATCCACAGCAACTAACATTGTCGCTCATCTCTTTGATATTGTAAATTTTACTTAGCAAAGCTCTTGGTTCTTTCCATACGCCTTGCATTTTTTTAGCATGGCAAGGGTCGTGATAAGTGATTGTTTGCTTGTCTAAATTTGCTCCGATTCGAGCCAAAATCTCACCTAAATTTGTCTCTTTCTCAAAATACTGGGTCGCTAGAAAAATCCTTTTTGCCACGTTTTTAGCTCGTTCTTGCCACTGCTTATCATTGGCAAAAAAATGCTCGTAATCGACTTTTAGCATACCTGAGCAAGTCGCTTCTGGCACGATTATAGCATCAACGCTTGTTAGCATCTCTTCAAAATAAGCTATATTTTTTTTAGCCAAAACCTCAACAGTAGCAAAATCTCCAGTGAAATACGCCGGAGCGGCGCAGCAGCTTTGCTCTTTCATCAGATGTGCGTTTAATTTTACAGCCTTGCAGATTTTCAGTAGCCCCTCACCAATGCTTGTATATGCGTAGTTTCCCATACAGCCTATGAAAATCCCGACAGTTTTACTTCCGCCATTGTCGATAAACTCAGGGTGCGAGTTCATAAAGCTTTTTTTACTCGCAGTTGGCAAAAGACGCTCTTTTTTCATCATCGGAATACTAAATCGTGGCTTCATTTCGCCGTTTGCCACCTTAAATCCACAGCTTTGAAACACATATCCCATGCTTGCAGCCATATCCATGATTTTGCGGTGTCTTAGCAGCCAGAAAAACGCTCTTTTAAACCAAGCTATGCCAAATTTATCAGCTATATCTCGCCTTACATTTTCTATCATCGTATCAGTTGCTAGTGAATTTGGGCACTCGCTTACGCAGTTAGTACACAAAAAACAGCTCTCAAAAATATCTTTTGCATTTTTATCTAGCTCAAGTTCGCCACGATTATAAGCCCCAAGCAGATCCAAAAATCCACGCGGACTTCTCACCTCATCGCCACTTATTTTAAAAATAGTGCAGTTTGGCTTACACTTACCGCACTTTACACACATATCTGAAATGGTATTAAAATTATATTTTTGCATTTAACTTCTTTGCTTATTACAACTCGCCTTAACAGCTTCAAAAAAAGCGTTTCTAACGCCACATTCTTCTAGCTTGGCAACGCCCTCTATCGTCGTGCCTGCTGGACTACAAACTGCTTCTTTTATGAGCGCTGGATGTGATGCTTCTAAAAGCTTGGCAAATCCATCAAAAAGCCCACTTACAAGCTTGCTTGCATCATCTTTTTTGACGCCTTCACGCACGACAGCATTGGCTAGAGCCTCAGCCACGACAGCTAGATACGCAGGCGCACACCCTGCCACCACGCTAGCAGCGTCAAGCTCGTTTTTGGTTTCAAATTTAACACATTTGCCAAAACCATTTAGAATCTCTTCTATGATTTTTGTATCGCCCTGGCTCATAAAAGGAGTTATACTTGAGTTAAACTCTGCAGCGATATTTGGTAGGCAAATAGCGATATTTTTGGCTTTTAAATTTGTCTTTACATCTTCTAGGCTAGTTCTTGCTAGAACGCTTACGCATGAGTTTGCCTCTCCTTCAAGCAAACTACAAACGCTTTTTAAAGCGTAAGGCTTCACAGCTAAAATCAGATTTTTGCCAGTTATATCAAATTTGCTTCCATATTCGCAAGTCTCAAAATCATTGCTTAAAAGCTCTAATTTATCCTTGTTTCTACCCACGATAACGACTTCAAATTTAGCATTTTTAAGCCCATAAGCCATTGCAGTAGCCATAACTCCGCTACCTAAAATATGTATTTTCATTTTACAACCTGTTTTAAGATAGAAATATCTGATTTATCTGGTATTTGGGTATCATTTTGGACGAAACTTTCTATTAGCTCTAATGAGTATTTGTTGTGATTAAACACAACTATGCTGATCTCATCTCCGTGATTTAAAAAATAACTCTCGTAAGCCTTTTCGTATCTAGTAGCTCCTACTGAAATAATTGCTTCTTTTATGTAGCCACTTTGCTTGGTGATAGATGAAAGATTTTCTAGCACGGTGTAGTCTTTTTGGGTGTTAAAAGTGACTTTCATCCACTCTATAAGCGTGGAATAAAAGTAGTTATACTCGCTAAGTTTAGCACACTCTCCATACCTAAAAAAGCCATTTTGGTTTTTTAAAAACGACACTATAGAAAAGTTTTGACAGATTCCGTTACTGTCAAATTTATCTATCAAAATTTCATTTCCAAAGCCTTTTGAAGCGTTCGAAAAGTTCTTTTTTTGAGATACTTTTATAGCTGTCGTATCTCGCCTAATAGAAGCGTCATTAAACGCCATAAACGATTTTACTTTGATATCTTTTACCTTGCCATCTTCATCGTACTCAAGCTCACATCTTAAAGCCACTTCTGGCTCGGCTTGGACTAGCGTTTTTTCTGGCATTATCAAATAATTATTGTCAAAACAGTCATTTGACAAAAAATTATGTGCGTTTGGTACGTAAAATGGAAATATTCCCTTAGGAGCATTGTCACAAGTAGTTTTGACAAGTGCAAATGTACTAGCCTCGCCTGCTTGCTCTAAGTGAAAAGCGAAATTCCCAACAACTCCAAAACCCAAAAAATCTCTCATAATTAGTCCTTAAACAGTCTTAGAAAAGCTATTTTTAACACCTTTAAATTTAACCATATATTCATCAAAACACATTGCGATATTGCGGATAAGCAGCGTTCCAGTCTCATTTACGCTGATTTTTTCATCAGTGATATTTACAAACTCACTAAGCTCTTTTAACTCTTCTAAGCTATCTTTGAAGTGAGTGAAGAAATTTATACCAAATTTAGCTTCGATTTTTTTGATATCAAGAGCGAAATTTGCCATCAAATCCATAATCACAGCTTTTCTTAGCCTATCTTCATCGTTTAGCAAAATTCCTTTGAAATTTGGTAGTTTTCCAGCGTCTATTGCCTTTTCGAATCCCTCCATATCTTTGAAGTTTTGTGCGTAATAGTCCTCGCCCTCACCTATACTAGTAAGTCCTATTCCTATAAGATCAGCACCACCTTTTGTAGTATATCCTTGGAAGTTTCTGTGCAAAGTGCCGTTTTCAAGGGCTTTAAATAGCTCATCGCCAGGCTTAGCATAGTGATCCATACCTATCATTTTGTAGCCATTACTTGTTAAAAATTCCATTGTGTATTTTAGGATTTCTAGCTTGACTTTTGGGTTTGGCAAGGTGCTTTCATCAAATTTACGCATTGATTTTTTGATCCAAGGCACGTGAGCGTAATTAAACACCGCAAACCTATCTGGATTTATCGCCACTCCAAGCTCTAAAGTCTTTTTGAAACTCTCCAAGCTTTGAAATGGCAATCCATAAATAAGATCTGTATTTACGCTGATTATTCCTTTGGCTCTTGCCATATCTACGGCATTTTTAGTCATATCAAAAGGCTGGATTCTGTGGATCTCTTTTTGGACTTTTTCGTCAAAATCTTGCACGCCAAAGCTAACACGGTTAAATCCGTGACTTACTAAAACATCAAGTTGCTCTTCATTTAAAAATCTAGGATCAATCTCACAGCTGATCTCTGCGTCATTTGTGAAGTTTTTGAAGTGTTTTTTTATAGAAGTTATCAAGCGATCAAGTTGTTCCGCACTATAAAATGTCGGAGTTCCACCACCAAAGTGCATCTGAGTGACTGGACGAGAATTATCCAAAATCCCACTCATTAGCTCAAGCTCACGCTCCACATAATCCAAATAGCGATCCATTTTATCACTTTTGCTTGTATAAATGACATTACAGCCACAAAAATAACAAGCTGAGCGGCAAAATGGTAAGTGAAAATATAACGATAAAGGCTTTTTAGGGTCGCCATTTTTTAGTCTTTTTATATATTCATCATAGTTAAAATCATCGCTAAACTCAAGCGCTGTGGGGTAGCTTGTATATCTTGGTCCTGGTTTAGAATACTTTACAAAAGCTTCAAAATCTATCATTCTATTTCCTTATTTTGCATCAAATTTGACATATCAACGAACAAATTTGGATGTTCTTTTTTGATTTTTTTAATAACCAAATCTAAATTTGGCTCTTTTTTGATTTTTTTACTCTTTATCTCATCTATCGCCACACTCCAAACATCGCCAAAATCGACTGGAATGTGTTGCCAGATGGACTTTTCAAGCTTCAGCTCAAAGCTCTCTTTTTGTGCGTTTTTGAGTGCATTTATGATAGCTTCAAGTAAAGTTGCTGGCACTATTGCACACGCCTTGCCGTCATTGAAGCCAAACCAAGGCTGAATCTCGTCCATTTTACCTTTTGTTATGGTAAATTTCATCTCATTTTCATCTATTTTTTGCATGTCAAACATAGTTCTTTTTCGCTTTGTTATCCCCAAAGACTCACTCAAAGAATCTAGTTTTTGCATTTCATTCATAGCGTTTCCTGTCACACCAGACCATTACGGCTTTTTGGGCGTGAAGTCTGTTTTCTGCTTCGCTAAAAATCTCATCGCTATGAGCTTCAAATACGCTTTCACTCACCTCATAGCCACGATACGCTGGCAAACAGTGTAAAAATTTAGCTCCACTATTAGCTAAGCTCATCATCTCATCATCTACGCAATATCCCGCAAAATCCTTAACGCGTTTTTCTTTTTCATCTTCTTGGCCCATTGACACCCAAGTATCAGTTGTGACGACATCGGCGTCTTTTATAGCCTCTTTTGGATCATTTGAGATGATGATTTTAGCTCCACTTATTTTTGCATTTTCTAAAGCGATATCAAGCACCCAGTTTGGCACTGCGTAAGCCTTTGGAGTGGCGACTCTAAGCTCAAATCCAAGCTTGCTTGCAGCCATTAGCCATGAGTTTGTCATGTTATTGCCATCGCCTACGTAAGCTACTTTCATGGTCTCTAAATTTAATCCAAGCTCGCTTAAAGTCAGCAAATCAGCCATTAGCTGAACTGGATGAAAATCATCGCTAAGCCCGTTTATGACTGGAACTCCGCTAAATTTAGCTAGCTCTTCAAGGTCGCTTTGTTTATAAACTCTAGCCATAATCATATCTACCATTCTGCCAAGCACTCTAGCAGTGTCTTTGACTGGCTCCCCACGTCCAAGCTGGATATCACGACTGCTTAAAAACAGCCCCTTGCCGCCAAGCTGATGAATACCAACTTCAAAGCTAACTCTGGTTCTAGTTGAACTTTTTTCAAATATCATAGCCAAAGTTTGTTCGTTTAAATACGGAGTGTAGATCTTTTGCTTAGTCTCTTTTTTGATATCTTTTGCTAAATTTATTATATCTAAAATCTCATCTTTGCTAAAATCTTTAAGTGTCAAAAAATGTCTCATGTATCTGCCTATTTATTTAAAATTTTTGCTACTTCTTTTGCGTGGTAGCTGATAATTAAGTCTGCTCCAGCACGCTTAAAGCCGACCATTGTCTCCATCATCACTCTTTCATAATCAATCACTCCAGCTTTTGCTCCAGCTTTTAAAAGTGCGTATTCGCCACTCACATTATAAGCACAAACTGGAAGAAGTGTTCTATCTTTTAGATCGCGAATTATATCAAGATACGCAAGTGCAGGCTTGACCATCAAAATATCAGCGCCTTGCGCCTCATCTTCCAAGCTCTCACCGATTGCTTCAAGGCGGTTTGCTGGATCCATTTGATAGCTTCTTCTATCGCCAAAGCTAGGAGCTGATTCAGCCACGTCACGGAATGGTCCATAGTAGGCTGAGGCAAATTTAGTCGAATACGCCATAATAGGCAGATTTTCAAATCCATTGTCATCAAGCGTCTCTCTTAAAGTCTTAATAATACCATCCATCATTCCACTTGGCGCTATCATATCTGCACCATTTCTAGCATGGACTAAGGCTTGTTTGGCTGAGATTTCAAGTGTAGCGTCATTATCAACTGTTTCATGGACGTGGTCAAGTATGCCACAATGCCCGTGATCTGTGTATTCGCAAAAGCAAAGGTCAGTGATGACGACTAATTTTGGGAATTTTTCTTTTATAGCTCTTAGGCTTCTTGCTATTATACCCTCATCGCTCAAAGCGTCGCTTCCTACGCTGTCTTTAAGCCCTGGAATGCCAAAAAGCAAAATTGATTTGATACCTAAATTTACGACCTCTTCGCACTCTTTTAGAAGTTCATCAAGGCTGAGTTGAAACACGCCAGGCATAGAGCCTATCTCTTTTCTCACGCCATTTCCCTCAACCACAAAAAGTGGATAGATAAAGTCTTCAACACTAAGTTTATTCTCTCTTACCATGTCGCGAACGGCTGGATTTATTCTAAGTCTTCTATATCTTTTAAACATATTTAGCTCCTAAATTTTGGCTATTATATCTAAATTAATGTTAATTAAAAATTATCTATTTTTCATAAATTTAAATACTTTTGATAAACTTTGTCAAAAAAATAAAAGAAGAATATATGCAAATACAAAGTTCAAATATCGCAAATTTGCCAAGTCGTTTTGGTAAATTTAAGATAAAATCATACAAAGAGGGCTGCAAAGAGCATTTGGCGATATTTTCACCAAATTTGGACGTGGATAACGCTGTAAATGTGAGAATCCACTCAGAGTGTCTCACTGGAGATGCCATCGGTAGCCTTAAATGCGACTGCCGCGACCAGCTTGAAGCAAGCCTAAAATACATAAATGAGCATGGCGGAATGGTGATTTATCTTCGTCAAGAGGGGCGAAATATCGGGCTTTTAAACAAAGTAAATGCTTACGCACTTCAAGACAAGGGCTTTGATACGATTGAAGCAAATCATCAGCTTGGATTTAAGGCTGATGAGAGGACTTACGAAATAGTCGATTTCATACTCAAAGATTTTGGGATAAAATCCATAAATTTACTCACAAATAATCCACTCAAACTAGCAGGTCTTACTTGCGTGAAGATAGAAAAAAGGATTCCTATCGAGATCGAGCCAAATGAGTTTAACAAAGAGTATTTGAAAGTAAAAAAAGAGCAAATGGGGCATATGTTAGATGAATTTACCAACTAATTTTTGGGACAAAGTGGGCGAGTTTGAGGTTATTTTAAAGCAGTTTAACAAGGTTCATAACCTAACAAACTATAACGATATAAAACCAGTCGTGCTTGATAGCATAGCTCCGCTTGAGTTTTTGGGATTTAGCCCAAAGAGCGTAATCGATGTGGGTAGTGGGGCTGGATTTCCTGCTGTATTTTTGGCGTTTATCTTGCGTGATAGCGAGTTTCATCTCTATGAGCCAATAGCCAAAAAATCAAGCTTTTTAACCTATATCAAGCTAAATTTGGACTTACCAAATTTAACCGTGCATTCAAAAAAACTAGAAGATAGCTCAAAATTTATAACTGATCTAATCACGTCAAGAGCTTTGATGAGAACTGCGTTTTTGCTTCAAATTTGCAAAGGCTTTTATGATGAAAATAGCACGTTTTTACTCTACAAAGGCAGTGAAGCTGGAGCAGAAATAGCAAATTTAGAGTGTAAAAAAGATATAATACAAGCTAAAAATCATAGAAATTACGTGATATTAAAGGATGTCAAATGCTAGGAAAAATAATAATTTTTGCTCTAATTGTGGCGATAATTTACTTTTTTATTGTGCCTAAATTTAGAAAAAAAGATGATAAAAAAGATAGTCAAAACTTCGTCGAATGCGAAAAATGCGGCACTTTTGTTAGCCTTGATGAAGCAGTTTTGAGTAGTGGTAAATACATCTGCAAGGAGTGTCTGAAATGACAGTTATCGGTAGTGAGTTTGTGCCGTTTAGAAATGCTAAAATCACTAAATTTAGCTTGCAAGCTATGCAAAACCAAAGCGAATTTGTGCTGGTTAATTCCAAAAAAGAAGCAGTTTTGGCAAATGCAAACGAGATTAAATTTATAGTTTGTAACAACTTAAATTTAGCCAGACAGATCCAAAGCCTAGCCAACGACTACATATTTGACTCAAAAATCGCCCTAATAATCGCAAATGATGACGAGCTAGAAGATGCCATAGAAGCAAGAATCGACGCAGTCATCTACCAAAAAGCCGTGATCGGAGCCTAAAATGGAGATCTTTAAAACCGCATTTTTGATGGTTGCATTAATGCTTTTATTTATCACAGTTGGATTTTATATCGGTGGAAGCGGTGGTATATTAATCGCCTTTTGTGTCGCACTTGCTATGAACTTTTTTAGCTATTTTTTTAGCGATAAATTAGTACTCAAGCACTACAACGCTCAGCCCGTCCTAGAAAGCTCAGAGCTTTACAATATAGTAAGAAGCCTTGTTGCAAAAGCAAATTTGCCAATGCCAAAACTCTACATAATCGCTGATGAGACACCAAATGCATTTGCCACTGGAAGAAATCCCGCAAACGCAGCAGTAGCCGTGACTAGTGGGCTTTTAAATTTGATGAGCGAAAATGAGATAAAAGCAGTCATCGCTCACGAGCTAGGACATGTAAATCACTACGATATACTTACTGGAAGTATCGCAGCTGTATTTGCTGGCTCTATAGCGATGCTTGCTAATTTCGCTCAACTTGGAGCAATTACAAATCAAAATAATAACAGGCCAAATATCGCCGTAACTCTGATACTAGCTATCATTATGCCACTTGTTGCGACTATCATTCAGATGAGTATTTCAAGAAGTAGAGAGTATGAGGCAGATCGCTATTCAGCGTTTTTGAGCGATCCAAAGTGGCTAATAAGTGCTTTATCTAAGCTAGAAAATTACTCCAAAAACGGCGTTAGAAACGCCGATCCCCAAACCGCGCATATGTTTATCATAAATCCATTTGGGCTAAGAGCCTCAAGCATGGCAAATCTATTTCGCACACACCCAACCACAGAGCAAAGAATCGCAAAGCTAGAGAGCTATGTAAAAAGCTCGCCAGCTTCAAGATATTTTAATAGCTAAACGATTGTTCTTTTTATAATAGGGCTTAGTTTGACTAGCACGTCATAGCTGATAGTGCCAAAAAACTCAGCCCACACTCTTGCATCATCAAACACGCAAACTCTATCTCCAGCGTATTTCGTGCTAAAGCTATCCATAGACATTTTGCCAAGTAACAAGTTGCCGTTTGCAAGTTTTAGCTCGCCAATTCCTGCGTATCTCAAAAGTCCGTCACCATATCCAAGATCATAAGTGGCGATTTGTATATCTTCTTTGGCTGTAAATTTAGCCCCATATCCCACGCTTTGACCAGCTTTTAAAACTCTTTTACTGACAAGATCCGCCCACAAGCTCATTACTGGTTTTAAGCTCAAGCTAGAATTAAATTGCTCATATCCGTGCTGAGCTATTCCAGCTCTGACGAACTCATCATCAAAGTCGGTCGCTCTTTCTATTCCAGCTGAATTATTTGAATGAAAGGTTAAATTTAGTCCAAATTTAGCGCCCAAAGCTTTGATTTTGGCTTTGGCTTTGGCGAAATTTTCTCTTTGGACGAAGTATTCTGCGCTTGTTTCATCACTACTTCTAAAGTGCGTAAATGCACCACAAATTTCGATATTTCTTTGACTTGCGATCTCAAAAGCACTCTCAAGCTCATCTTCGCCAAGCCCATTTCTATGCATCAAAGTATCAATGCCAAGATGAACTTTGCAGCCGCTTTTTAAAACGCTTAAATTTGAAATATCATTTATTGTATAGATAAATCTTAGGTCTTCATCGCCTGTTGGAATATGCGATAAAATAAGGATATTTTTGAAAAACTCAGCGATCTCCTGTGCTTCGCTCATCGTTCTAACGCAAGCGAATTTGATCCCAAACTCGCTTGCTAGCTTTGCGATTTGCAATGCACCATGTCCGTAAGCATTGTCTTTTAAGATGACGATTATTCGGTCTTTTGAGCCTACTTTATTTGAAATTTGGGTTAGATTGTGAAGATAGGCAGCCCTATTTATCAAGATTTCAGACATTAAAGCTCACACCAAATCTTTTATAGACATAAGGCAAAATTTTTCTTATCGAGTAGTCGTAAGAATAAAATTTGGCGTAAAGCTCTTTTAAGCTTTTATCTTTGCAAGCATCGAAGTCAAAAACGTTGCTATTACCTTGTTTTGGGACGTTTGCGTCAAGCACTGCTAAAAACTCATCACGTGCTTTTAGCATTGTTTCGATCTGGCTTTTTATAAACTCTTTTTCTTCGTTTGAAATCTCTTGATTTTCCATATTTTTCCTTTATTATTGTTCTGTTAAAATCTTCATTTTATCACCGTCAAGCTTGACATAAAGGGTTTTTTCTCCATCAAATTTATAAGTTGCAGTTCTGTATTTTTCCATAAAACTAACTCTAAAAATCTTATCTTTGCTTGTAGATGGATATGGAGTTATCTCAAATTTGGTAAATTGTATGAATTTATCCTCTTTTTTAGCAAAAATACTCTTTTTCATCTCACTAAATCTATCAAATTTAACCCCATCAAACCGAACAAAAGTTTTATCATAAAAATTTAAATATTTGTTTATATCGCTGTCACTCCACGCTTTTTTCCACTTAAAAAGCTCAGCAAAAATAGCAGAAATTTGATCATTTGAAGCCTCTGCGATAGAGTTTTCATTGATAAGAACAAAGCCACCTTTGTCACCCACAAACTTCTCATATTCGACCAAAAAATTATTTGGTATGGCAATACAGCCTTTTGTTTTAAGTGTATCTTCTCTGACTACGCCTTGCATCGGAAAGCCGTGTATCCATATGCCGCCGCCAGTTCTATCTCTTGCTTGATCATAGATATTTGGGTACGAAAGACTAAAAGCAACTGGCCCATAATACGTGTCGCTTGGCACAAATCTTCTTGTGATGTTATAAACCCCAACAGGCGTTTTTAGGTCGCCCTCTTTTAGTTTATCGCCCATAAGACCAGTTAAAATTTCGTGGTTAAATTTTTTATTTAACTTGCCATTTTTATATTCATAAAGAAAAATATTTTTTGATTTTTTATCCACGATTGTTAGGAGTTTGTCATCTTCGTAATATCCGTATCTCAAATCCATATCTTTGATCTTGTTTGACCAATAATCCTTGCTTTGCAAATTTGATTCTATCGCATTTTGCACAGCTACTATGCCATTTTCTAAGTAAATTTCTTCAAGAGATTTTGCAAAAAGCACACTAAATCCCAAACAAATGAAAAACGCTATCTTTTTCAACCAAGCCGCCTTAAATGTAATATTTGAGGCGTTATTATAGCTGAACTAATTTTAATTTTAAGTTATAATTTATATGGTTTCATATAAAATTGTATAAATCTTAATTTTAAGGAGACAGATATGTTGAAATTTTTAGGTTTAGCATCTTTAGCTGCTAGTTTAGTTTTAGCTGCAAATATCGAAATCAGCAACGCTTACGCCAAAGCTACTCCGCCAAATGCCAAGAACAGTGCTGCTTTTATGAAAATAACAAACAACACCGATAAAAACATTGCGCTTGTTTCAGGTAGCAACAGCGTGAGTGAGTTTACAGAGCTTCACACTCACGTAAGTGAAAATGGTATGAAAAAAATGATTCAAATACCAAAGATAGATGTCCCAGCAAAAAGCACAGTAGAGCTAAAACCAGGCAGTCTTCACATCATGATGATAGGACTAAAACAAGCCGTAAATCCTGGTGATAAAGTTGATCTTACTCTTAACTTCGATAATGGCGATAAGGTTGATTTAAAAGGTATAGAAGCTAAAAAAATCCAACCTATGAAAATGAAATAATCCTAAGGCGACTTTTGTCGCCTTTCTGCTCTTTAATGAAAACTCTCTGCGAAAATTTAAACGTAATCTTTGATAAATTTGTAACCTTAGGTAACACAACTATATTTTTTGATGAAGATATTTATAACAAGCAATTTTTGGGCGATAAAATTTGTGGTAATGCTAAAAATAGTGGTGAAATTTTACTTCAACTTTATGAAAAATATGGCTCTGATTTTTTGAGTCAGCTAAATGGGAATTTCGCCTTTTTGATCTACGACAAAGACGCAAATTTAGCATTTGGTGCGAATGACACTCTTGGTGCTAAGCAGCTTTTTTACTATAAAAAATCTGGCAAATTTATATTTTCAACCAGCATAAAATCGATTTTATCAGCTCTTAATCACACTCCAAGCCCAAATTTAAAAGCCCTTGATAGCTATCTTAGTTTTATGAAAACAACAAGCTACGAGACGTTTTATGAGGGTATTTTTTGTCTTAATGGGGGCGAGTATTTTAGGCTAGAAAATGGCAAATTTGAGATAAATAGTTTTGAGAATTTGCGTGGTATTGATGAGATAAATTTGGATTTTGAAACGGCTTCAAAAAAGGCTTTAGATTTGCTAGCTAAATCGCTAAATTTAAGAGTGGCAAGTAGCCAAAATCCTTGTTTTTTGCTCTCTGGCGGGATTGATAGCTCCATGATTTGCGCACTTTATAAGCAAATTTATGGTGGTAAATTTGATACATTTAGTCTTGGATTTGATGAGTTTAAAAACTACGATGAGAGTGCTGCGGCTTTAGAAAGTAGTAGATTTCTAGACTCAAACTACCACCAAATCACGTTAAATAAAAGTGATTTTTTAGATATTTTGGATAATTTTTTTGAGATTTTTGATGAGCCAATTGCTGATAGCGCATGTTTGCCACTTTATCATTTAAGCAAAAAAATCACGCAAAACGGCTTTTGTGAGGCGTTTAGTGGCGAGGGCGGTGATGAGTGTTTTTTAGGATATAGGTTATACTTTAGGGTGCTTGAGTTTTATCAAAAAAGCCTATCCAAGCAAGATTATCCGCCCATCAGCAAGGACTATGAATATCTAAGGCGGAAAGAGCTAGGACTACCAATATATGGCTCTTTTGGGGAGGTTTTTACGCATTTTGGTAAGTCGCATTTGCTAAAAAACTACGCCTTAGGCGAACCGCTAAGCGAGTATAAAAATGACTACACAAATTTACGCCAAATGAGTTATATTGACTTTAAAATTTGGACTGGCGTGGCGATGAGTAAAACAAGGCAAATCGGCGTCAAAAACGCTCTAAACTTTAAAACGCCGTTTTTGGATCTTGATTTGGTTAAATTTAGCCTAAGTTTGGCTGATAGCACGAAATACCAGCATTCTACCAAAGATATTTTAAAATTTATAGCTAAGGATTTTCTGCCAAAAGAGATCATAGAACGCAAGAAAAAGGGCTTTAGTTCGCCATTTATGGAGTGGATTTTAGCTGAATTTGGCAAAACGATAATAGATGAAATTTTAAGCGTAAATAAACTTATACCACTTTTTGATGAAGAATTTGTCAAAATCCTCTACCAAAAAGCCACTCAAGGCAGATTCAAACAGCACCTTTACTCGCTTTTCATCTTTGCAAAGTGGTTTAAGAAAAATTACATTTGACGATTTTTAAATAAATCTAAAATTTGGTATAATCCAAATAAAAGGAATTTTCAATGTTTAATGGCAAAAATATACTGATAACTGGCGGAACTGGGAGCTTTGGTAAAAAATACACAAAAATCCTACTAGAGAACTACAAACCAAACAAAATCATCATCTACTCACGCGATGAGATGAAACAATACGAAATGGCAAGCGAATTTAGCGACAAATGTATGCGTTATTTCATAGGCGATGTCAGAGATGAAAGACGCCTCCAAACCGCAATGAACTCTGTGGATTACGTCATTCACGCTGCAGCGATGAAGCACGTGCCAGTGGCTGAATACAATCCAATGGAATGTATCAAAACCAACATAAACGGCGCTCAAAACGTCATAAATGCGGCGCTAGCAAATGGCGTCTCTAAAGTCATTGCCCTTAGCACAGACAAAGCTTGCAATCCAGTCAATCTATATGGCGCGACCAAGCTAGCTAGCGACAAGCTCTTCATCGCTGCAAACAACATCGCAGGCAACAAGCCAACTCGCTTTAGCGTCGTAAGATATGGCAATGTCGTAGGAAGTCGTGGCTCAGTCGTGCCACTGTTTAAAAAGCTAATCGCTGGGGGCGAGAGAGAGCTGCCTATCACAGATGATAGAATGACTAGATTTTGGATTACGCTTGAAGATGGCGTTAAATTTGTTCTTAAAAACTTCGCTAGAATGCAAGGCGGAGAACTTTTCATCCCAAAAATCCCATCTATGAAAATGACCGATCTAGCCCGTGCTATGGCGCCTGATCTTGGCATCAAAATCATAGGTATTCGCCCTGGAGAAAAACTCCATGAGATGATGATAAGTAAAGATGACGCACACCATACTTATGAGTTTAGCGATCATTACGTTATCACACCGTCAATTCAGTTTGTAGCAGAGCCAAATTTTGGCATAAATTTATTAGGAGAAAATGGTATAAAAGTAAATGATGAGTTTGAATATAGCTCAAATACAAATAGACAATGGCTTGATACAAATAGCTTAAATAATATACTCACAAAAATTTAATTAATTCAAAAATAAATATCCCCAAAAAAAAGGGGATATCGGACTAAAGAGTTTTGGTAAGTGTGAGATTTTCCCAAAACGAACCTACCAACATTTTGGGAATGTGTCTCTTAATAATAGCTCTTAATTATTATAACTTTAAGACATTCTCAAAGAAACAACCTTAACGTCGTAAAGCGGCTAAAAAGCTACTTTACTCGCGTAGAGACGTATTAAAACTATTGTAATAGTTTTAATACGTTTTCAAGGAAATGCTTAAAGTTATTGTAGTAACTTTAAGACATTTTGTTGTACCGCATTAGCTTGGCTCATTGCATAACTTCCTGATTGGGCTAATATATTATATTTAGAGAAGTTTGCACTCTCTTCAGCGAAGTCAACATCACGGATTTGGCTTTCTGCACTCTTGACGTTTACTTGAGTTACGCTAATGTTATTAATAGTGCTTACTAGTTGGTTTTGTACAGAACCTAAGTCAGCTCTAATGCTATCAAGTGTTTTTTGAGCTGATTGAGCTACATCTATCATAGCTTGAGCTCCGGCAAATGTATTAACGCCACCCGATTGATCGGTTGCCATTTCTCCACCTTTGAAAAATCCCATAGCTTTAGCTATAGCACTTGAAATAGTTCCTGAGTTCATATATTTCAAATTTACAGAAGCTTGATTGTAAGCTATCGAAGCGACAGAAACAGTTGAAATATTTGCTGCAGTAGAGAAAGTAGCAGACATACCACCCACAGAAAGACCATTTATACCTACTTTTATATCTCTAGCATCTTGTCTTGTAAAAGTAAGCTGACCAAGATATACACCACCAGCGCCACTACCGACTACTGCTTTACCACCAGCTATGCTAAATCCACCCACAGAAGAAGCATCTATACGTATAGCCCTGCCATCTTTAGCAGCTAGAGTTAGCTTGCCATTTTCTATACTTGCTTCTATGCCTGTTTCATCTTTGACTTTATTTATGGCAGCAGTTAAGATATTTCCCTCATCTCCAGCTTTTATAGTAAGGTCACCTATAAGAACGCCATTTATTCTAAGGTCTTTTATAGTACCAGCTTGAACTCCAACTGACATAACTTGAGTATTATTTACACTAGCCTTTACTCCGGTTAAATCCGATATAGCATTTATTTGATCGGCAACTGCTTTAAAGCCATCTACTTTTAAAGTATCAGCATCTATAGTTTTAAAAACATAACCAGCTGGATATCTATCTATACCACTAAGCTTCACCGTTAAATCAGTTAATGCACTAATCGCTGAAGCAACTGCGTTTTGAGTAGTTTCAAATCTAGTATGACCTATAGAATTTGATCCTGTAGCACCTATGCTTACTTTTGCAGTTTCATTTGAATATGAGCCGATTTGAAACTCTTTATTGCTGAAGCTTCCATTTAGGAGTTGTTGACCGTTAAAACTAGTAGTACTTGCGATATTATCTAACTCTTCAAGTAGTCTTGAGATGTCGTTTTGTAGCGCACGTCTTGAGTCACTGCTTTGACCATCTTGAGCTGCTTGGATAGATTTGGTTTTGATAGTATCAAGGATTTTTATTTGCTCATCCATAGCTTTATCTGCTGTTTGGACGATACCTATTGCATCGTTTGCGTTTTTGACTGCTTGTCCAAGACCGCTTGCTTGGCTTCTTAGAGAGTCTGCGATACTCATGCCAGATGCGTCATCTGCTGCTGTTTGGATACGAAGTCCTGAGCTAAGACGACCAAGAGAGCTGTCTAAGCTACGGTTATTTACCACCGCATTTGTGTGGGCGTTCATAGCCGCTATATTTGTGTTGATTCTAAAACCCATTTTTAGTCCTTTAAAATAGTTTGGACTAATAAAGCAAAAGATGTTCCAAAATTAAAGAATTATCTACTCTTCAAGTAAATTCACTATAAGTTTTATGATTATATCTTTTTGGCTTGGTTCGCTTTTAGCAGTCATCAAAGCTATGGTGGTAAGGGCATTATCGTTTATTTTTAACTCATTATTTGGTTTATAAAGCAATGAGTTTTTAGACAAAAACAAGTTAAACTGTCGCAAAATTTATGACAACTGAATTTCTATCTAAACTCCTTATCACTAAAAACATTATTGATATGCTTACCTATTATTTTTGAGTATTTTATCACAATGAGATTACTAAGACAAGCGAATTTTAAGAGAGGAAAAAGGGAGAAATTTAAAAAGCCGGAGTTGCCTCCAGCTTCGGATTTATGATTTAGATTATTGTAACAATCTTAATACATTTTCAAGGAAACAACCTCAAACTACTGAAGTAGTCTAAGAACGTTTTGTTGTACTGTATTAGCTTGGCTCATTGCATAGCTACCACTTTGAGCTAAGATGTTAAATTTAGAGAAGTTTGCACTCTCTTCAGCGAAGTCAACATCACGGATTTGGCTTTCTGCTGATTTAACGTTTACTTGAGTTACGCTAATGTTATTAATAGTGCTTACTAGTTGGTTTTGTACAGAACCTAAGTCAGCTCTAATGCTATCAAGTGTTTTTTGAGCTGATTCAGCGACATCTATCATAGCTTGAGCGCCTGCGAAGCTATTTACACCACCTGATTGAGCTGTAGCTGTTTCACCACCTTTAAAGAATCCCATAGCCTTAGCAATATCAGAAGCTATAGTTCCTGAGTTCATATATTTCAAGTTTACAGAAGCTTGATTGTATGAACTTGACGCAACAGACGCAACAGAAATAGATGCGCCAACAGACATACCAGAAGAAGACATTGCTGAAAGACCGTTTATACCTATTTTGATATCTCTAGCATCTTGTCTAGTGAATGTAATTTGTCCTAAATATGTTTTACCAGCACCCGTACTAGCAGTAACTTTACCACCAGCTATACTAAATCCACCAAGAGATGTTGTATCTACGGCAATAGCTCTACCGTCTTTGGTGGCTAGAGTTAATTTACCATTTTCTATACTTGCTTCTACGCCAGTTTCATCTTTTTTCTTATTGATAGCAGCTGCTAGGACATTGTCGCTATCTCCAGCTTTTACAGTTATATCACCTATTAAGACACCATTTATAGTTAAGCCTTTTATAGTACCAGCTTGAACTGCTACACTCATAACTTGAGTATTGTTTACACTAGCTTTTACACCTGTTTGATCAGATATAGCATTTACTTGATCAGCTAATGCTTTATAACCATCTTGTTTTAAAGTATTAGCATCTATAGCTTTAAATGTATATCCGCTAGGGAATCCATCTATACCACTTAATTTTACAGTAACAGAACCAGCCAAACTTGTTGTGACAACAGTATTCATTGTAGTTTCAAATCTAGTATGACCTATAGAGTTTGAATCTGTAGCACCTATGCTTACTTTAGCTGTTTCGTTTGAGTATGCACCGATTTGGAATTCTTTATTGCTAAAGCTTCCGCTCAATAGTTGTTGTCCGTTGAAACTTGTTGTTTTAGCTATGTTATCTAGCTCTTCAAGTAGTCTACTGATGTCGTTTTGAAGTGCACGTCTTGAGTCACTGCTTTGACCATCTTGAGCTGCTTGGATAGATTTAGTTTTGATAGTATCAAGAATCTTGATTTGCTCATCCATAGCTTTATCTGCTGTTTGAACTATACCGATTGCGTCGTTACCATTTTTGATAGCTTGACCAAGACCATTTGCTTGACTTCTCAAGCTGTCGGCGATACTCATACCAGAAGCATCATCTGCTGCTGATTGGATTCTTAGACCTGAGCTAAGTTTTCCAAGTGAGCTATCAAGGTTACGGTTATTCATAACTGAGTTTGTGTGTGCAGACATCGCAGCGATGTTATTGTTGATTCTAAATCCCATTTTAAATCCTTTTAATTTGAATTATCTTTTAGCGTCCTTGCTAAAAAGTTATTAGATATATCGGAGTGGTTTTGAAAATGTTTATAGATGAATGAGGAAATTTTAGATTTTTTGGGGTTGATTTTAGATTGTCAAGTTCGTTTCACTCACTCGCAATGACGCTTAAATTTGTCATTGCGAGATTAAAATAAAAGCTAATTATCACCCATCCAGTCTTTAGACGCTTCTTTTAGTCTACCTAGTGCAGCGTCTATGCTTCCTGCTAGACTAAAAAACCAGTAGCTTTGGCATGAAACCCACTCAAAAAGCTTATCGTTCTTTTCATCTTCATTATCGACTCTTCTAGCAGATATTACAGCAAGCTCTAGTTCTTGGTGTAATAGCATAGAGCTACAAACGGCGTAATATACTGATAGGAACATTGGTTCTTTGTATGTTTTTTCTTTGAGTGCATCTATATCAAAAGAAATTTGTTGTAGTTTCATATAATCGATTTTATCTTTTTGATCTTTGGCGATCAACTTTTTATCTTTTTCTATCTCTTTTGCTATCTTTAAAAACATTTTTTCACACTGTTTTTGTAGTTTTTCACCATATTTCAATACACTTTTTAGGTATCTTTTAGTTTTTATCAAACGCAATTCTTGTTGTTTTGGTGTTAATTTTGGCACAGTAGCGAATTTCTTTTTTATACCAGCTTTTATGATTTCGTCTGCTTTTTGTTTAAATGGAACTTCTATGGTGCCTTCTATCCTAGCGCCACCTTCTGTGCAGTTATATACTGGATATTCTCCATTTGCTCTTTTTAAATTTGCTATAGAATGCTCGAAATATGTCCTAAATACATTCCAAGTGGTCGTAGTGGCTATCTCGCCGACGCCACCGTATTTTGTCGTCATAATCTTTTCGCGTTTAGTTGGATCTATTTCGGTAGATTTAAAAATATGACCTTTTGAATGGCTAGAACCATCTTCACCAAAAGCCAAATCCTGACCGATAAGTATGATATCGTCACATTCTAAGACTTGAGCTACGTTAAAAGCCATGTGAGCTGCACTTTGACCCCCACCGATATATCCAAAAGTATAATCCTTAAAACTCATTTCATAAGCTAGTGGTCTAAGCGCGTAACAAACCTCTCTACCTTTTAAATTTGCCACAGTATCATCATGTGTAAGTGATGCTACAATAAATATAATACCATTATCGAAGTCGCTTACAGGCTCACTAAAAAATTTTGATGTCGCTGGAACTCTCTCGATAGATGTAACATAATCAGGCTTGATACCGTACTTTTTAAGCACTGGATAGCTCGCATCAACTGCTATTATGGTTGTATATGGGGCTAATTTTTTAAGCATGGGGAGCTGTTTGGCAAGAGATGGACCAGTAGAAACTATAACTGCTGATTTACACTTTTTTTTACGCTTATCAATAATACGTTTTAAAGGAACTCCTGAAAAGACGTTTGGCAAATGTTTTGTAGTATACTCCATACCTATAAGATTGTCTTTAGAGTCATTGCCACGCTCTTTTATCGCTTGGGAAATAGCTCTTGCCATTTCTTGATTTATCGTAAGTATATTATCTTTATACTTATCTTGTGCGTAATAGTCATTTATAATATGAAGGTTATACAATCTTAAACTATTAAATATATCTGGAATTCTGCATATAATATACAACTCTATAAACTTAACCATATCTGCTTTAAGGATGATTAACCTATCTTTGAAAATCTCTTGTGAAAAATCAATCAAACTAAGAGCCGCGTACAAAATCTCAAGTTCTGGCTCGAATACAATGATTTTTGCGTGAGAGGGATTGGCTAATAATGATTTTAAGAAAATTCCATTACCTATACCGTATATAAATATCGCTTTGTGGCGACTATATTCTTTTTCAAATTCTATAAGCTTTTTTTCTACATCTTTGGCTGGGCTTTCGTATAGATACTCTTTAGTTTCTAAATTTACTATATTTATATCAAGCGGATCTTTACCCATGAATACACCAAATTTGGTATTTTCTTTCAGCTCGAAAAGCTCAGTAGCTGTATCTATAGCATAAGGCATAATGGATACGATGTTTCTATCTAGCGTGGTTATCTCTTTTTTGGTTGCTATTTTGTCTGCGAGTTTGTCGTTTAGCTCTTTAAATTTAATCTCATCGGGCGTTAGTTTTCTAGCTTCTTTTTCCATATTTTTCCTTATATAAATGTATAACTATTTGGTATTAGATCGGCAAAGATAAGATTTTATGAAAGGTTTATCTATCCTTTTAAATTTACAACTTCAAATCCGTATTTCAAGTCGCTATTTCCTAAAAACGCCACAGTTCCTTGCATATTTTTATCAAGGCTAAAAGTAGCTTCAAGCTCTTTTTGGCTTGTTTTTAGGCTGACTTTGGCGCCGTCTTTAATCTTAGCAGCCATAGCAAAGTACATTCCGCCTCTAAACTCATCAAATTTAGGGTGAGTAAATACAACTCCGCCATCAAAGCTCTCAAGCTCGCTAAGCTCGTTTAATTCGCCATTTAGGCTGATTTTTTCTCCGCTTAAATCCACGATATCAAAGCCAAATTTCATACTTAGTAGATTTAGCATTTGCTTGGTTTGTGAGCCATTTGTGCTAAAAATCTCATCGCTTACGACGCAAACTTTTGTATTTTCTATAAATTCGCATATTTCTGGGATTTCTTCTTCTCCGATGTTGCTCTCGCCACTCAAATATCCCTCGTCAAGGTCATCAAAAAACTCATCATCAAGCAAGTTTTTGCATATCAAAGCTAATGTGTAGCTCATAGCACCGATCTCGCATTTGATAAATTTAGCATTTGCCAAAGCATCTTTTAGAGGGCTGATGACTAGTATTTCATCATCTTTATATACGTTTGCTAAATTTGGAGATTGAAAAGATAAAATAGTTGCTAGACTTAGGATTTTCATGAAATTGCCTTAAATTTAAATTTGAAAGATTATAACTGAAATTTGTTTATGAAATGCTTTTAAAATAGTATGAAAAAATGGAGTAAATTTGAGTATAAATATAGCCACCTTGCTAGGCAAAGTGACTATAAATTTGTTTATGCAAACATTGGAGCTATTAAAAATCCAAGTGCTACAGAAATAGCGATAGCTAAAACACCTGGGACTAAGAATGCATGGTTGAATATGTATTTTCCAAGTCTAGTTGTACCTGTATCGTCCATTTGAACTGCACCAAGCAAAGTTGGGTAAGTTGGAAGAACGAACAAGGCTGAAACTGCTGCGAAGCTAGCAACTAGCATATAAGCGTCGCCTGGGTTTGCTGCACTGATACCAAGAGCTGCAACTGCAACTGGAGTTATGGCTTTTGCAGTAGCTGCTTGAGAGTATAGAAGCATAGCTGCAAGGAAGAAAACAACTGCAAGTAGAGCTGGAATTGCTTTAACCCAGTTTTCAGCTAGACCTTTAATCTCGTTTGTGTAACCACCAACAAATGTATTACCAAGCCATGCAACACCAAGAACGCACACACAAGCTACCATACCGCTTTTAAATACGCTACTTTCGCCTATTTTGCCTACTTCGATTTTGCAAAGCATAGTGATAAATGTAGCCACACCAAGCATAAAGCTCATGATAGCTGCGTCACGTGGAACGATTACGTTTTCTATAAATACTGGTTTGCCACCGATTTTTGAGATAGCAGTTGCGTATAAAACAACAAGTAAAACGCCGATCAAGAATATACCAACAGATAGTTTAGCACCTGGTTTTAATTCAATATGTTGAGCGCCTTTTGGTGGGTTTACAAGACCTGCTGCTAATCTTTCTTGATAAACTTTGTCTTTTGAAAGATCAAGATCTGTGATAAGAGTCATGATAAAAGCTGTAAGCATACAAGCTGCAAATGTAGTAACTATCCAAATACCAAGTAGTAGTGGGTAACTCCAACCAAGTGGCTCTAAAACACCACTCATATAAACAACTGCTGCTGAAACTGGGCTTGCTGTAATTGCTATTTGAGATGCGACAACAGCTATACTAAGTGGTGAGCTTGGTTTGATGTTTTGCTCTTTTGCAACCTCAACGATAACAGGAATCATTGAAAATGCTGTGTGCCCAGTACCTGCTAAGATAGTTAAGAAATAAGTAACTGTCGGAGCTAGGTAGTTGATGTGTTTTGGGTTTGAACGCAAGATTTTCTCTGCGATTTGAACCAAATAATCAAGACCGCCAGCAAGTTGCATAGCTGAAATTGCAGCAATAACAGACATGATGATAAGGATAACATCCCAAGGAATGCTACCTGGTTTCATACCAAGGCAAAGCCCCAAAATAACAACGCCTAGACCACCAGCGTAACCTATGCCTATACCGCCAAGTCTGATACCTACATAAATGGCACCAAGCAAGACTATTACTTGTAAAATCAACATAATGTCCATGAATTCTCCTTATTTATACTACCTAAACTAGATAGCATTTGTGTATTTAGCTTGTGACTAAATTTTTTACGATACTAAGTTTGCTTAGCTGGCGCTTTAGGCGTCAGCTTTTGCAAAATGGTTTTTTATTCCAAATTTTTGCCGCCAAACGCTCATTTAGAGCCTTTGGCTTTTGCAAAAATTTAATTTTTAAATTTACTTTTATCTTCACTTGTCATATGTGGGTTCAACATATTTTCTGGGCGAAGAATATCGTTGATTTGATCTTGGGTTAAAAGACCTCTTTCAAGTGCGATAGCTGAAACGCTTTTACCAGTAGTTAGAGCTTCTTTAGCTATGCTTGCACTGTTTTCATAACCGATATATGGGTTAAATGCTGTAACAATACCGATTGAATTATAAACAAAATCAGCACAAACTTTCTCATTTGCAGTGATTCCATCGATACATTTTGTAGCTAGAGTTTTGCAAGCTTTTTTAAGCATAGCAATTGAATTAAACAAGCTGTAAGCTACAACTGGTTCAAATACGTTTAGTTCTAATTGACCGCCTTCGCAAGCTAGAGTTACAGTAATGTCGTTTCCGATAACTGAGAAGCAAACTTGGTTTACAACTTCAGGGATAACTGGGTTTACTTTACCTGGCATAATGCTTGAGCCTGGTTGCATTTTTGGTAGATTTATCTCATTTAATCCACATCTTGGACCACTACTTAAAAGTCTTAAGTCGTTACAAATTTTACTTAGTTTTGTACTAACTCTTTTTAATACGCCTGAAATTTGAACGTAAGCACCAGTATCTTGAGTAGCTTCTATAAGGTTTCCAGCTGTTATAAATGGACGTTTTGTAACTTCTTGAAGTTTTGTCTCAACTACTTTTGGATAGTCTGGGTGAGAGTTGATACCTGTACCGATTGCTGTACCACCAAGATTTATCTCGCGAACTAGGTTTCTAGCTTCTCTTACTCTATCGATATCTTCGCCAATCATGATAGCAAATGTTTTAAACTCTTGACCAAGAGTCATAGGAACTGCATCTTGAAGTTGAGTTCTACCCATTTTTAAAACATCTTTAAACTCTTCAGCTTTATTTTCAAAGCTATTTTTTAAGATATGCATAGCTTCAGTTAGCTCGCAAAGTCTCTCATATATAGCTACTCTTAGAGCTGTTGGGTAAGCGTCGTTTGTACTTTGGCTTAGATTTACGTGGTCGTTTGGATGGCAGTATTGATACTCACCTTTTTTGTGACCCATCATCTCAAGTGCGATATTTGCTATAACTTCGTTAGCATTCATATTTGTACTTGTTCCAGCGCCACCTTGTATCATATCGACGACAAATTGGTCATTGTATTTACCGCTCATTACAGCATCGCAAGCATCGCAAATAGCGTTTTTGATTTTTGCATCTAATAAGCCTAAATCAAAGTTAGCTAAAGCTGCTGCTTTTTTAACTTGAGCAAGTGCAACTATGAAATTTGGAAAATTGCAAAGTCTTTCATGTGTAATATTGAAATTTTCAACTGCTCTAAATGTTTGAACGCCATAATAAACGTTGTCAGCAATCTCTAATTCACCTATAAAATCGTGTTCTTTTCTAGTACCCATTTTGTTCTCCTTTGAACTATGAAATCAGAGAAAATCGTATCCTAGAATTATTAAAATTAGCTTAAATAAATAATTAAGCCGTATAACAATGGACTTAACGTATTCTTAGAAAAAAAATTTATTGCGTAAATTTATCAAAAAAATATTTTATCGATAAAAAATATAATAATCCGAATACTATTTAAGCTAAATATAAAAATAATGTTACTAAAAGTTGCACTTTTTGAGAAAAACTTAATCTTTACTTAAACAAATTTATTTTTGATTAAGCTAAATTTAATAAAAATTTTTGGGTCTGCGCTACATTTCCAAGCAATAAAATAACATCACCCTTGCATAATACTAAAGAATTATTCACACTATTTTTCCACTCATCATCTCTTTTTAGAGCTATTATATTTATGTTTGGTATAGTTTGATTTGAAAACTCTTCTATAGTGATATTTGCATATTTAGAAGGTATTTTGTATTTTATGATTTTCATTGTATTAGTTATGTCTATGAGTTCTACTTTTGGGTTTGTAGTAATACCTTTAACAAGTCTGTTTGCTGCGTCTCTTTCTGGATATATGACTCTATCTGTGCCTATTTTTGATAGTATTTTACCGTGAATTTGACTATGGGCTTTAGCCATAATCTCCTTTACGCCAATCTCTTTTAGAGCCATAACTGTAAGTATGGACGCTTCTATATTTTCACCAATGCTAACTATAGCTGTATCAACCTCATTTATACCAGCTTCTTTTAAAGAGAGTATATCTGTCGTATCTATGATAAATAAATTTTCGCAGATATTTTTAAACTCTTTGAGCTTATCTTCGTTTTTATCTATCGCGATGACTTGTTCTTCATTTTGTAATAGATCAAGGGCGACTTGAGAGCCAAATTTACCAAGCCCAATTACTGCGTAAGTTTTCATAATACAACTCCTTCTTGTGGATATTTTATATTTATTGATTTGCTCTTTTTAAGTATAGCCATACTAAAAACCAAAACCCCAACCCTACCCATAAACATCAAAAGTATAATATAAAGCTTGCCAAACTCACTAAATTTAGCCGACAGTGATAAGCTTCCACCATCTCCCACGCTCACTCCAACAGTACCAAAAGCCGAACAAATCTCAAAAAGCAAGCCTAAGAAAAATGAGTTTGTCTTATCATTTGTTGCACTCAAAATCATAATAGAGACAACTATATATAATGTAGCTATAATAAATATCAAAAAGGCTTTTTTGACTATAGCTTCTGGTATTTCTCTTTTAAAAACGACTGGATCTTTATCTCTTAAAGAGCAATAAGCATAAATAAGCAAAACCGCTACAGTAGTGACCTTTATACCTCCAGCAGTACCACCAGGAGCAGCGCCTACTATCATAAGCAGTGATGAGAAAAACAAACTTTGGTCGTTTAAGGTACTAAGATCTATAGTGTTAAATCCTGAGGTTCTTAAATTTACAGAAGCAAAAAATGTAGTCAAAAACTTACTAAAAACATCATACTCGCCAATGCTTTTTGGATTATTCCATTCAAACACTAGCAAAACAAATATTCCAAGCACCAAGCAAATAGCCGTCGCTATCAAAACTATCCTTGTATGAATGCTGATTCTTGAGCTTTTTTTATAAAAGTTAAAACACTCACTAAGCACTAAAAATCCAAGCCCACCAAAGATTATCAAAAAGCAAATTGTCAAATTTAGAACAAAATTATCTCTATAACCCATTAAGTTATACTCAAATATACTAAATCCAGCATTGTTAAAGGCTGAAACTGAGTGAAAAATCCCAGCCCAAATAGCTTTTGTTAAAGACATATCAAGCATAAAATTTAGCGTCAAAAGTACAGCTCCGACCAGCTCTATACAAAGTGTAAATATAAAAATTTTCTTTAGATATTTGATAAGACCTTGCATAGTCGGATAATCAAGCGACTCTTTTAAGGTCATTTTACCTTTGAAATCCACTCTTTTGCCTATCAACAAAAACAAAAATCCAGCCAAACTCATATACCCAAATCCACCAGCTTGGATAAGCAAAAGTATAATGCCTTGACCATAAATACTAAAATCAGTTGCCGTATTTGCCACGATAAGCCCAGTCACACAAACTGCCGAAGTAGCAGTAAAAAGCAAATCTATGAAAGCAATCGGTCTTACACGCATTACATCAAAGCTCAAAATAACAGCTCCTAAAAAGGCTAGTAAAACGTAGCTTATTAGGATAGTTAAAAAGATTTTATTCATTAATCCGCTTTATTACTCAGCAAAATGGCTAAAAATTTGGTCTTTGGATTTTCATTTAGGGCGATTTTTATACTCATTGTTAAAGGAACTGCTAAAAACATACCGCCAATTCCAAGCAAAAATCCCCAAAAAAGCAGGCTTAAAATAACCACCAAAGTCGAAATCCCAAGCCCTGAGCCAAGAAATTTCGGCTCTATGAAATTTCCTATAGCAATATTTACTATAAGATAGATCGCACTTAGCCAAACCACTGTGCTAAGGTCGTTTGCGATGAGTGCCATAAGAAGTGCTGGAATAGCTGCTATGATAGAGCCGATAGTTGGAATGTAATTTAGTATAAATGCCACAACCGCCCAAAGTGGCGCATAAGGCACACCAAAATAAACTAAAACTCCCCAAAGTATCAGTCCAGTTGCGATAGATGAAACTGTTTTTATCGCCAAATATCTTTTTAAATTTGATATGAAGTTATTTACTATGTCGTGGGCTGAATTGTGTTTTTTAGAAAAATACTCGACCTTGTCTTTAAAAACTTGAGTTTCAACAAGCATAAAAATCACAAGCAAAAACACCAAAAACGACTTGGTAACTATCTCGCTAGTCTGCCTTAGCACAGTACTTGTGGTCGCAAATATTTTATTCGTATCGATACTATCAATCACAAAGCTATTGATTTTAATGATTTCATAAGAGTTTAGCCACGCCACAGCCTCATCCATGAAAGCTTTAAGCTGAGCTTGATACTCTGGCAAAGATGCGCTAAAACCGTTTAGTGCGACAGATACCACACTACCTAAAAACCAAAGCACAAGGATAAAAGCCGATATAAGCATGATAAAAGCTAGGCTTTTACGCACTTTGAGTCGCTCCATAAATCCAAGCACCGGAGAAACGACGATCGCTATAAAAACTGCTAGCAAAAATGGAACCATAATAGCCGAAGCCGCGCTCAGTCCAGCTGCGATAATCACAAAACTCGCAACAGAAATTAGCATAAGTTGGTATTTCAAATTTAATCCTTAGGCAAAAGAAAAATCCTATCCATATTCGCCTTAACAACTCATAAATTTATAAATATTTCCAAATTTGACTTACTTTTTGAACTACTTCAAATCATAGACTATAGGGACTTCTAAGCGTATATCTTTATCCAAAATCGGGAAATCTTTTGACGCGGTTTTAATGGTCTGCAAGGCGCTTTCATCAAGCACGTCGTGGCTGGAGCTTTTTTTGATTTTTAAATCTTTTAAAACACCGTTTTTTTGCCATAAAAACTCTACCCAAACCTCGCCGCTAAGCCGCATTTTTCTAGCTTTGCGTGGATAAAATCCAGCTTCATCGATAGCCATTTTTATCTTTTTTAGCCTTTCATCGTTTGTTTTGCCATAAGTTAGAGTTTGGGGTAAATTTGAAGTCGTGGCTGGGGAGGGCAAATTTGAGCTTTGGGCTGGATTTGCAGCTTGAGTTTGAGCTAAATTTGAAGCCTTGGTTTCTTCTATTTTTGGCGTATCTTTAAGCATGTCTTTTGGTTTTTCTGGATTTTTACTAGGCTTTTTTATCTCTTTTTTAATATGCTTTTTTATAGGTTTTTTGGGTGGCTCTTCTTTTTTGATCTCTTCTTTTATTGGCTTGAGATTTGGCTCCATAGTTTTTGGCTCTTTTGGTTGTGAGCTTGCTACAAACTGAGCTATTTGCATAGAAAAATTCTCATTTTGAAGTTTAATTGGTTCCAAAACAACCGCATTTGCACTTTGGTAAATAAGAAACAAAGTCAAAATGCTAATAACCAAACTTATATAAAACGCTTGAAATTTATGCGTCCAAAACGGCAAAAATAGGCTTTTCATTGCTCTTTACTCGTGATGATTTGAAACTTTTCATGCCCTTTTAGTTTTAAGGCATCGACTATGACTACAAAACTATGAAATGTCGCATTTTTGTCGCTTTTTAGCTCCACTAAAGTATCTTTGTGTAAATCCATTATTCTATCTTTTATTTCGCCCTCGCCCTGCTCCTTGTCATCTATAAAAAACTTGCTCTGACTATCAATAACTATCAAAAGCCTATCTTTTTCATCCTCCATTTTCACAGATGACTGTCCGCTTGGCAGATCTACTTTGATTTTGCCCTCAGCCACGAAGCTAGAAATGCTTAGCACAATCGCTAGCAAAACTAGGATTATATCGATAAAAGGAACTATGTTTAACCCCTCATTTTTTGGTAGTTTTATCATAATTTTGCTTTGTATTTGTTGGCTATCAAATTTACCTTTCTAAGCAAGGCATTGTAAGCTATAAGCGTAGGAATAGCCACAAAAAGCCCAAGAGCAGTAGCTTTGAGCGCCAAAGATAGACCAGAAACGACTGATTTAACATCTATATTTCCAGCTAAGCTCATATCGTAAAATGTTATCATAATTCCGATAACCGTTCCCAATAATCCAACATAAGGAGCATTAGAATATATGATGTAAAGCGTCGTCAAATTTTCGCTCAAACTATCTTCAAATTCATCTTGGCTTTTGTAATTATCAAGATTAATTTTCCTAAAAAATAGCAATCTTTCTATAACACACCAAAGCGCTATAAATGCCATAATACCAAGTATTGCAAAGATACTTAAATCAATATATTCTTTTATGAGTTCCATTATTTTCCTTAGTTAAATTTGCCGAATTATACAAGAACAAAAATAAATTTATAATTAATATCAATTTGTTTTTTACTTGATTTTATTTGATAATTAATATTAAAATAAAATCTATAAATTTAATTTTGATAGTTACTACCAAAATTCAGTGGATATTAAATAAATTTACAATAATATTCGCTTTATCAAATCAAATTTATAAAAAATCAAAGGGAAAAAATGCGTAAATTTACCAGCAAAAGCTTTGTTTGCGTACTCGCAAGTTCTTGTATTATGACAAATTTAGTAGCGAATGATAGCGCTACTTTAGACAAATCAGTAATCAGTGCAAGCGGGTTTGCTCAAGACATCAAAGAAGCTCCAGCGACCATAAACGTGCTAACTCAAAATGAACTCCAAAGCAAACCATACCGTGACGTCGCAGAAGCCATCTCAGACGTGCCTGGCGTGGATCTATTTGCTAGCAAAGGCAAAACAGGCACATACAATATCACAATGCGTGGAATTACTGGTTATACGCTGATTTTGATAGACGGCAGACGTCAAGGCGTGGGTGGCGAGATCGGACCAAACGGCTTTGGCGAGGTCGGCTCAGCACTTTTACCACCACTCTCATCAATAGAGCGAATAGAAGTCATCAAAGGCCCGATGAGTACACTGTATGACTCTGAAGCACTTGGTGGCGTGATAAACATCATCACCAAAAAAGTCAGCAATGAATGGCACGGCTCAGTAAGCTTGGACGCCTTGATACAAGAAAATAGCGACTGGGGCAATACTTGGGGGCAAAGCGTGTTTTTAAATGGTCCGCTTATTGAGGACAAACTAGGTCTTAGCCTAAGGCTCAAAAACTCCTACAGACAAGCCTCAGATGTGACCTACTCCACTCCAGATGGCAAGCAAGTTGATGCCACTCAAGCCCAAAGCCCAACCAAGGCAAACAACTACAACATCGGAGCTAAATTTGATTATTTAGTCGATGATAAAAACACGCTCACATGGGATATCGACTACAGCCAAAACCACTACAACAATTCAAAAGGTCAGCTTGGCACTCTTACTGCTCCTGGCAAACAAGCTGGATCTCTCACTGGTGGATATACCGATAAAATGGATATAAAAAAGCTTGTAACCTACCTTGCTCACGAAGGAGATTATGATGATTTTAGCCTAAGTTCAGCACTACAATACAATCGCGTGACAAATAACGGTCGCGAGGTCGTGGGTCAAAAAACTCAGCCGTTTTTAGGCGAAAATAGAGATATAAAAGCTGAGGATTTCATCGCCGATACAAAGAGCGTTTTTAACGTCGGCTCATCAAACACATTCACACTTGGCGCCGAATATCGCCTTGAAAAAATGCACGACAAAATCGCAAATCCAACTAGCTTTGATCAATATATGCTTGCATTTTATGGCGAAGATGAGATAAGCTTGAGAGAAAATTTACTCCTAACACTTGGTGGAAGATATAATTACCACGAAATCTTTGGCAACAACTTCTCTCCAAGAGCCTATTTAGTCTATATTCCTACAGATGAAATCGTGCTAAAAGGCGGCGTCTCAACTGGCTTCAAAGCTCCTTATGCAAACCGCTTAATAGCTGGCGAATACAACTTCAGCGGTCAAGGCAAAATCCCAGTATATGGCAATCCAAACTTAAAAGAAGAAACATCGATCAATTACGAGCTTGGCGCAAACTACGATAATGGCGTATTTAATGCAGGCTTGACTGGATTTTTGACTAAATTTAAAGACAAAATCTCTTCAAGAAAATATGCGAAAAATGAAAGCATTCCAAGTATTGGAGTTTGCACGGCAGATAGTTGCTATCAAGCAATAAACCAAGGCGAAGTCGAATATAAAGGGCTTGAAGCAAGCGTTGGGCTTAAACCTACATCAAATTTAGATCTAAATTTAGGCTGGACGTATCTTGATACCAAAGTCAAAGAAAGTAGCTCACCAGAAGAGATTGGCAAGCCAGAAGTCGGCAGCTTAAAGCACAATCTAAGCGCAAAAGCATCATACAAAATAGGCAAATTTACGCCATGGATAAAGGGCGAATGGCAAAAAGACAGATACATGGGCGATACTAACATAGACCGTGAATACTACAAAGATATATTTTTAGCCTCTCTTGGCGCACGTTATGACTTTAGCAAAAATTGGAGCTTAAATTTAAGCGTTCATAATCTCTTTGATAAAGACTTCACAGATAGCTTCGAGAGCTACACTAGTGGTGGCAGCACAAGCTGGGTCAATGCGTACAATAGAGTAGAAGAAGGCAGGAGATATTATTTGCAAATCACTGGCAATTTTTAAGCTAGTTGGCTCGCTGTTTTGGTGAGCCGATTAGTCAAATTTAGTCTAAATTTAGCCCAAATTTAATCCAAAATCTGCAAAATATAAGCAAATAATATGCAAATATGGTGTAAAATCAGCTTTTAAATTTGTTAAAAGAGTGGATTATGGAATTATCTTATATATTTATTGGTATTGTCTCAGGGGTCGCTTCTGGGCTTTTTGGGATTGGCGGCGGTATGATTATCGTGCCATTTATGCTTACTATTGGATTTAGCTCTCATCACGCCATAGCGATCTCTGTTTTTCAGATGATGTTTTCGTCGGTTTTTGGCTCATTTATAAACTACAAAAAGAAAAATTTAAATCTAAAAGACGGCGTTTTAGTCGGTATCGGTGGGCTTTTTGGAGCTAGTTTTAGCGGCGTGATAGTAAGAATGTTTTCAGACGTGGCGCTTACTGGCGCGTTTTTATGTTTGAGTATAATATTTTTCTTAAAATACGCATTTGATGTAAAAAACGTCGTCAATCAAACTCAAAGAAATGAGCTACAAAAACGCATTATTTTGGTTGGGGCTGGAGCTGTGACTGGGGTTTTTGCTATATCTTTAGGCATCGGTGGCGGACTACTTATAGCACCGATTTTGGGATATATGCTAGGATTTGATAGCAAAAAAGTCGTGCCTATATCTCTGTTTTTTGTGGTATTTGCATCTTTTTCAGGTACGATTTCTTTCATAAGCTCTGGAGTTATAAACAAAGATATCATAAATGCTGGAATTACTGTTGGAATTTCATCTATGATTGGCGTTGTTATAGGCATAAAAATCATAGAAAAAATGCAACTTAAAGCTCACAAAAAAGTGCTTCTAAGCGTATATTTGCTATCGATAATTCTCACATTCATAGGACTACTAAGAAAATTAGAGATTTTAAATTTTTAATAAACAAAACTATTTCATAGATACGCAATAAAATTAAAAAATAAAATTTAATTTTTATAAATTACTGATAACCACTATAATCTAAAAAAATATTATTAATATTCCTTTAGTAGCCATTTTCTACGCAAATTCTGACTGCAAATTTAAATCAAATTTATAGAATTTTTTGATAATCTATACCAAAAAATACCTCTCAATATAATTATGATAATTGCTACCAAAATTCAGTTAATATTAAATAAATTTATAATACTATTCGCTTTGTAAATTAAATTTAAACAAAACAAAGGAGAAAAATGCGTAAATTTACTAGCAAAAGTATGACTACTATACTAGCGAGTTCTTGCATTGTAGCAAATTTATTAGCAGCAGATGAAAGCGCTACTTTAGATAAATCAGTAATCAGCGCAACAGGATTTATACAAGAGATAAAAGACGCGCCAGCGACTATTAGTGTCATTTCATCTACCGAGATTATGAGTAAGCCTATTCGCGACCTTGGAGACATAGTCCAAGAGATTCCAGGAGTATCGACTTCTGTCGAAAAAACTGGAGCCACAAGCATTCTTATGCGTGGAATGAGTAGCGACTATACTCTTATCTTGGTCGATGGAAAAAGAATTAACCAATCAAAAGGCTTTGATGGAAATGGATTTGACTCAACTAGTGGTTTTATACCGCCAACTTCTATGATAGAAAGAGTAGAAGTCATCAGAGGACCTGCTTCTTTAGTCTATGGAAGCGACGCTATGGGTGGAGTTATCAACATAATCACAAAGAAAAATACAAAAGAAGCTAAAGCCAGCATAGGACTTGAAACAAGACTTCAAGAAGACCACGATACTTGGGGTAATACATACGGATTAGACGGTAACGTTTTTGCCCCTATAAACGATCAGCTCTCTATCAATGTTCGCGGTAAATACGTTTACGGAGAGAAGAATGAATTTTTACAAAAAGATATAGCTGGATGGACGCCATCAGGTACCAATCCATACACAAGCCACTCACCATCTGCATACAGAAACTACTCTTTAGGCGGCAGATTAAACTGGGAAGTTGATCCTCAAAACAACATCTACGCAGACGCAGACTATGGATTTCAACGTTTTGGTAGCTTAAATACCTCAAGCTCACAAATCCAAGCAAAAAGAAACTACTATAAATACAAAGGCGTATTAAACCACGACGGAGATTATGACTGGGGTAAGACAAACAACTACGTACAGTTGATGAGAACAAAAATACTTCCATACACCAAACAAGTTGGCAGAGGGCTTGTTGTCACTGATTCAGAAAATAAAGATGGTCTAATACAAAATGACAATATCACATTAGGCAACTCAAATGCTGTAAATTTTGATTTCAAAAATTATGGTTCTATGATTTTTACTTTTGGTGAGTATTTCCAATATGAAGAGCTATACAAAAGAGCTGATGATTTCAAAAAAGACCAATACACTTTAGCTGGTTTTGCAGAAGCTGAATATATGTTTAATGAATATTTTTCTACAACAACTGGCGCTAGGGTAAATTATATAGAAAAATACGGCACTTTTGTAAATCCAAGATTGTATTTTAACTACTATCCAACTGAGGATTTGACATTTAAATTTGGCATAAGCACTGGCTTAAAAGCTCCACAACTTGGCGCTCAATATGATGGATACTACGACACAGATGGCACGACTGATCTATACGGCAACCAAAACTTAGATGTCGAGCAAACTACAAGCTATGAAATAAGCTCTATATGGGAGACATATTTAGCAGATTTTACTGCTACAGCATTTTATACAGAGTTTAAAGACGCTATTAATACAAAAACTTATGATAGCGGTGCAACTTTGCCAGGAGGATATGGCACTTGCGGTAGCCAAGGTGGCGCAACTTGCTCGATATATGAAAATGTAGATGAAGCCACATCAAAGGGATTTGAGCTTGCTATAAACTCAAAACCGCTATTTGAAAGAGTAATTCCACGTGGAATTTACGTTGATTTTAGCTATGGATATACAAAAACAGAGCAAAAAAGCGGAGACAACAAAGGCAAAGCCCTAAACGACGTCCCAAAACACAATCTAACAACCAAAATATCATACAAAGCCCCGAGCTGGAATACCTACTTAAGATGGGTTGCTAAGCTAGACACTCCAGCAGACAATGCCCATACAGCCAACAGCGGACTTGATGATAAATTTAAAGATATGCACGTTGTAGATCTTGGATATAACTATAAATTCAAAAACGGCATAACAGTCGGTGCAGTTATCAATAATTTACTTGATGAAAACTTTGTAGATTATCAAACATATCAAGGCTCTAGAGGACTTGCTTACACAAATACTTACCAAAGAATGATTCCAAGACGAAATCTTTGGCTAACTATAAGAGCTGATTTCTAGCATATAAAACCACCAAATTTGGTGGTTTTACTAAATTTAAAGGAAAAGCGTTGCTATTTAAAAAGAAAAAACTGATTTTTAATCTACACCTGATTTTGGGATTTTTAGCTTGTTTGCCACTAATCATCATCGCCGTAACTGGCTCAATGATAAGCTACAACAACGAAATACGAAACACCATAAACTCTCTAAGCTTCAAAGCTGATTTTAACCAAATCCACACCATAGCCAAAACGACCCAAATGTTTAAAAACAACTATCCAAACTTAGAGATAAACTCTATTAAATTTGAAATCCAAAATCCAAATTTACTCACCATTACTACGCACAAAGACCAAACAAATTATCTCATAAGCAGAAGTGACGGAGCTATTTTAGGCACTGATTTAGGGGCTAAAGTCATGCAAATCGCCCTTGCCTTACATAGAAATCTAGGGCTTTCTTTGATTAATAGTAGCTTTGATGGTAGGATTATTGGCAAACACATAGTTGGAGTTTGTTCCATTTGTCTTATTGTTTTGTGTTTAAGTGGTCTATATCTTTATGCTCCACGCTTAAAATACGCATTTTTTCGCTCTTTAAAGCCAAATTTCAAACTAAAAAAATATCAATTTTTTTATAATTTTCACTCGGTTTTTGGGGTATGGAGCTTTGCTATTTTGATTTTGATATCGCTTACTGGTTTGTTTTGGTCTTATGCTTGGGTGAATTCTTTGTTTCACAAAGCTTTTGGAATAGAGCAAGTTCAAAGAGATAGCAAAATGCGTACTAAACAAACTCAAAAAACAGCGCAAGCAAAGTTTGATCAAACCAGCTTAGAAGTGGTTTTAGCTACATTCGAACAAAATGTAAAACCCGGCTTTCAAAAGCAGACTATCAAACAAACCAGCCCAAATATATATGAGATAGCCTATCAAAACGATCTTGATACAAGAGTATCAAACAGCGTCGCAATAAATGCAAGCACTGGCGAAATCTTAAATCATCAACTAGCCAAAATCAGCCCACAAAGAGCTCTGAGCTTGACTATTTTAGACTTGCATAGTGGTAAATTTTTTGGCAAAATAGGACTTTTTATATTTTGTATTGTTTCACTTTTAGCCGCACTTTTTGCTATTAGTGGCGTTATTATGAGCTATTTTAGACTAAGCAAAAAACCCAAAATAGGCAAACACACCAAAAAGATTTAACTCAAATTTTAGTAAATTTAAAATATAATAAAAGCTAAATCAATCTGGGGCAATATATGAAAAAAGTTCTAGTCCAAGAAGCAGCTGAGATTTTGGGCATCACCAAAGAAGCAGTTTATAACCGTATTCGCAGAGGCTCTTTGAAAATGACAGAAACAAACGGCACAAAATACGTCTTTATAGGAGACACCAAAGAGACCAAACCCAAAAAAGAAGTCACCAAAAAATCCAAAAAACCAGATGATGATTTTGGAGCCTATCTCATATCTCAAGTTGAGCAACTCAAGAAAGAAAACCAAAAGCTTCAAGATGACAAAGACGAGCTTTTTAGACAAAAAGAGCAGATTTTGATAAGCAAAAATGAAGAGATAAAAGAAATTTACAAAAGCAATGATGAACGCCTAAGAAATATCCTAACCATGCTCCAACAACCGCTATTAGCCAGACAAAACGGCGAATACATCGAAGCCATCGACGTCGAGCCAAGCGATGAAATAGACAGAAAATGGATAAATTTGAATGATTTTTTATCAAATTTAGCAATAAAACAAAAAAAGTTAAAAAAACTTCAGAATTATTTGCTAAAATGTATCGGCAAAGAGAAATTTATAAAGTACAAAAACGGCATTATTTACGTCAAATTTGACTTAGACTACAAAAAAATCAAGGAGAAAATTTGAAACATATAAAAACATTAAAAGATATAAGCAAAACTGCGGGTCTTGGGGCTGTGCTGGTTTTAGGTTTAGCAGCTTGTGGAAATGGCGATCAAAATAGTGGTGCAAATAGTGGCGCTATAAATGAAGCCGCACAAAAACAAGGCGCAACCGTATTTATAGAAAAAAACCCTGACGGCAGCTACAAGATAGCAGATGAGTTCCCAAGCAACGAAACAAGAGTGTTTTTACGTGAAGCAGACGCCACTGGAGCTATGAGCGAAAGACTTCTTAGCCAAGCCGAGCTTGACAAACTCATGCAAGAAGAAAATGCCAAAATAGAAGCTGGCACAAGTGGGCTGACTAACCAAAACGCAAGCGTGAGTAGCGGCGGAATGAGTCTTGGAGAAACGATACTAGCAAGTGCAGCTGGAGCGATTATCGGTAGCTGGATAGGAAGCAAACTATTTAATTCTCCAGGCTACCAAAACCAACGCCAAACCGCATACAAAAATCCAAGCGCATATAATAGAAGCGTAAATAGCTTCAACAAATCAGCCACCACAGGAGCTAGAACTACTGGTGGCAAAAGCGGATTTTTTGGCGGGTCAAGCACGGGAGCAAGCACAAGTTCTACTTCAACTGGCGGTTGATAGGCTAAATTTGGCTTGGAATTTGCTTTTAGCTTTTAAAACAAGGAGCAAATATGCAAATCTCAAACCAATTAAACTCTGTTTTACAAGAATATGTCCAAAAAACCAGCCTTGGCGACACATCTTTTAGCGATATGTTAGAAGAAAATTTATCTAAATTTGACGAGCTTGAAGACAAGATGAAATCCATTACCGAACAAGCTAAAAAAGATAGCGATATGTTTAAGGTATTTGATTTTATGCAGATAATGAACCAGCTTATTTATGGAAATGTCAGCGACAAAGAGAGATCAAAGCTTCTTGCAAAAGCTAAAGAGATCAGCCAAAGCGTATAAATTTAAGGAAAATAATGAATTTAAAAACAATAAAACCACTTGATAATGATTATCTTCAAAGTATAGGATTTAGCTGGCATACAGATCCAGACAACACACCATATATCGCTGATGAGCTTGTAGAGGTTAGCAGTGATGAGTGTGAGGCATATTACGACGCGGCAAATGAACTTTATGATATGTTTGTCGCAGCAGCCCAGTATGTGATAGACAATGACCTTTTTCACGAGCTTGGGATTCCTTTTAATCTAATCGATACAATCAAACAAAGCTGGGAAAATGAAGTCCACTGGCATCTTTATGGCCGTTTCGACTTCGCTGGCGGGACTGGTGGTAAGCCGATTAAATTAATCGAATTTAACGCCGATACGCCAACAAGCGTCTTTGAAACAGCCATAATCCAATGGGCTATGCTTAAATTTAACAGTCTTGATGAGGGCAAACAATTTAATGATTTGTACGATGGTTTGGTCGAAAATTTCAAACGCCTTGTCACGTTGGACGAGGATACAAGCAGTTTTGATGAACATTATGAGGGCTGGAAAATTTTATTTAGTTGCATAAGTGGTAGCGATGAAGATGAAAGCACTACAAGACTACTTCAAAGCGCAGCGAATGACGCTGGATTTGAGACCAATTTTTGTTATGTAAACGACGTGAGTTTTGATGATGAAAACGGTATTTTTTATGATGGTCAAAACTACGAATACTGGTTTAAACTTATCCCTTGGGAGAGCATTGCTATAGAAGAAGGCGAGCTAGCCTTGATACTCAAAAACATCATAAATAACCAAAAAGCCATAGTCTTAAATCCAGCCTACACACTGCTTTTTCAAAGCAAAGGCATTATGAAAATTTTATGGGATTTATACCCAAATCACCCACTTTTGCTAGAGAGTAGTTACGAGCCACTAAGCGGCAAAAAACAGGTCAAAAAGCCATTTTTAGCTCGCGAAGGAGCAAATGTCACATTGCTTGATAATGACGGAAATATCATTAAAGAAAATGGCGGAAGCTACGGCAATGGTAAATTTTTGTATCAAGAGTTTGCCGAGTTTGACAAAAGTGGCGATGAGAGCTATCAAGCTGGGGTATTTTTCGCTTTTGAAGGATGTGCGCTTGGCTTTAGAAAAGGCGGCGACATCATCGATAACTACTCTAAATTTGTCGGTCACATCATAAAATAATGAAAATAATCGTTGGAATAACTGGAGCAAGCGGAGCAAATTTAGGCGTAAAACTGGCAAATTTATTGCCAAATTTAGGTCATGAAACCAGCGTGATTTTAAGCGACGCAGCTAAAATTTCGCTTGAAAAAGAGGGGTTTGAGTCTAAATTTAATGAGCAAATTCATATTTATTCTAACGATGAAATTTACGCCCCAATGGCGAGCGGATCGGCTAAATTTGATAAAATGATAGTGGCACCTTGTTCTATAAACTCACTTGCCAAGATAAGCTGCGGCATCGCTGAGAGTTTGATTTTAAGGGCGTGTGCTGTAACGCTTAAAGAAAAAAGAGAGCTGATTTTGGGCGTGAGAGAAACCCCGTTTTCGACCATTTCGCTTATGCAAATGGCTGAGCTTTCTAAGCTTGGCGTCATCATCGCACCACCAGTTTATGGGGCTTATAGTAAGGCAAAAAGTATAGATGAGCTAGAAAATTTCATCATAGGTAAGTGGCTAGATCTACTTGGCGTGGAGCATGAAATTTACAAAAGATGGAGTAAATAGCCCAAATTTAAAATAATTTTTGCCAAATTTACAAGTTGTAAATAATATTTTTGTAAATTTCAGACAATTTAAACCATAGAAATTATAAAAACAAAGGCGAAGTATTTTTTCGCTAGACAAGGCGATTTTAAAATTTAGAAAAGAGCGGACTAAACGTCCGTGACTGACTAAATTTAAAAATCAACAAAGTCTAGTAGAAAAAAGATGAGCCGCAAAGGAAAATATATGAAAATAGTATGCTTAGACGCCGATACCTTAGGCAACGACGTAGATTTAAACCAGTTTTTTTCCAAATTTGGAGAGTTCATCAGTTACCCAAAAACAGAAGCCAAAGACACAATAGAGAGACTAAAAGACGCTGATGTGGTGCTCACAAATAAAGTTCTCATCACCAAAGAAGTCCTTGCAAACACTAGTTTAAAGCTCATTTGTGTGACTGCAACAGGGGTAAATAACATAGACCTTGAAGCAGCCAAAGAAGCTGGCGTAAGTGTCAAAAACGTCGCTGGATACTCCACTTCTAGCGTCGCACAGCAGACTTTTGCAAACCTTTTAGCTCTTAGAAACCAAACAAGTTATTATGATAGCTACTGCAAAAGCGTAGAGGGCTGGGCGAAGAGTGAGATTTTCGTGCATTTAAATAAGCCGATTTTTGAGCTTAGCGGCAAGAGTTTTGGCATCGCGGGGCTTGGAAGTATCGGCAAAAGCGTCGCAAACATCGCCAAAGCCTTTGGCTGCGAAGTCTGCTACTACTCAACAAGTGGCAAAAATGACAATAACGAGTTTAAAAAAGTGAGTTTTGATGAACTTTTAAAATGCGATATTATCAGCATTCACGCTCCGCTAAACGCCGATACTAAGGGACTTTTTGATGAAAAAGCCCTTTTAAATTTAAAAAACGGCGCGACTTTGATGAACTATGGTCGTGGTGGAATAGTAGATGAAACTGCCATTGCAAGGCTAGTTGATGAGCGTGAGATCTACTTCGCAACTGACGTACTTGAAACTGAGCCGATGAGAGCCGATCATCCGTTTTTGAGTGTCAAAAACAAAGACAGATTGCTTCTTAGCCCACACATCGCTTGGGGAAGCGTTGAAGCTAGAAAAAGGCTTTTGGAGCTTGTTGTCAAAAATATTGAGGATTTTTATCAAATTTAGACAACCTTTACAAAGTCTCGCAATGACAAATTTGCATTGAAAAATCAAATAAAAATAAAAGGCGAAGTATTTTTTCGCTAGACAAGGCGATTTTAAAATTTAGAAAAGAGCGGACTAAACGTCCGCGACTGACTAAATTTAAAAATCAACACCGTATAGTAGAAAAAAAACAAGCCACAAAATAAACCAAAGGAGACATTATGGCAGACGAACACAGCTTTGATATAAGCGCTAGCGTTGATTTGATGGAAGTCAAAAACGCTATTGAAACTTCTAAAAAAGAGGTTGGCTCAAGGTTTGATTTCAAAGGGCTAAAAGCAGAGATTGACTTAAACGAAAAAGACAAAACCATAACTCTTTTGAGCTCAAGCGATTCAAAAATCGACGCTTTAAAAGACATAGTCATAAGCAAACTCATCAAACGCGACATTCCACCAGTTGCGATAACTGAGCTAAAAAGAGAAAATGCAAGTGGCGCAAACACCAAATGCACGCTCAAGCTCAATGATACGCTTGATTCAAACAATGCCAAAAAAATCACAAAAGCTATCAAAGATGAGAAGCTAAAGGTAAATGCGAGCATTCGCGGCGAAGAGGTGCGAGTAACTAGCAAGTCAATCGATGAGTTACAAGCTGTAATTAAACTAGTAAAAGGGCTAAATTTGGAGCTTCCACTTAGCTTTAGAAATTTAAAATAAAGGATTAAATTTGAGTAAATTCAGACTATTTTTAGGAGCGATTACGCTATTTTGCGCTGTTTCATTAAACGCCATTACTGAGGGCAAAGACTACATCAAGCTAAACTCAGCTCAGCAAATACCAGATGCCGATGATAAAATAATCGAGCTTTTTAGCTATAGTTGTATCCACTGCTACAACCACTTCAAAGGTGGCACTCTTGAGTTTGTCGCTGAGCTTTTGCCAGAGTTCAAATATGAAGAGTGGCAAGTAAGACAAATGGGCGATTATGGCTATTTGATGGGCGAAGTTTTGGCTTATGCTAAGATGATGGATGAGGCAAATCTTATCAAATCAACAAGCAAAAAATCAGCCTATCACGCAGTTTTGAAAGCGTATTTTGAGGCGTATTTCAAACATCGCCAAAGATGGAACACTGGGGCTGCATTTTATCAAGTAGGCGCAGACGCTATCAAAGAAGCAACCAAAAAAGATGTAAGCATAAGCGATATATCTGAGTATGCAAGCAGCGATGAGGGTAAGAAATTTACTTCAAGATTAGATGACGGACTAGAAGTAGCTAAGCTAAACGGAACTCCAGCTTTTATCATCAAAGGAAAATACCTTGTAAATTTAGAAAATGTTAAAAGCGAAGATGAATTAGTGAATATTATAAAAGAAATAATTAAACTTAAATAAAAATGAGCCACAAATTGGCTCTTTTTATTTGCATTTAAATTTAATATACAAATTTATGATAAAATCTTATAATTTTTTTAAGGAAAAGTATTAATGTTTATGGACAAGATCCAAAATCTTGCTGTAAAATATGCAAGTTTCACTATGCAAAAATCCTTGCGTCAAAATTTGCAAATAGATATTTTACACAAAGATTTTACTAAGCAACCAAATTTAGATAAAAGCTATATGCTTTATGCTCATATCCCTTTTTGCCATACGTTTTGTCCGTATTGTTCGTTTCACAAATACGCATATAATGAAGAAAAAGCCAAAGCTTACTTTGAAAATTTAAGAGCCGAGATGATAGATAAAAAAAATCTTGGCTATAATTTCACCTCCATGTATGTCGGCGGCGGCACAACTCTCATAAACGAAAATGAGCTGCTAAAAACACTCGAGCTTGCTAAAAAGCTCTTTGATATCAAAGAAATCTCATGCGAAACAGATCCAAATCATATAAATCCAAATGAATTATCTAAATTTAAAGGTCTTATAGACAGGATCAGCGTCGGAGTGCAAAGCTTCGATGATGAGATACTAAAAAAAGTAGCAAGATACGATAAATTTGGCTCAAAAGATGTCCTCATTGACAAACTTAGCAAAGCCATTGGAATACTTCCAGTTACGAGCTTGGATCTGATTTTTAACTTTCCTTTCCAGACAAAAGATGGACTAATAAACGATATATCAATAGCCAAAGCTCTAAGCCCAGATCAAATCACATTTTATCCACTGATGAAATCAAACATCACAAAAGACAAAATTGCTTCAAGTCTTGGCATCAGCCAAAAAGACAATGAAGCCCAGTTTTACGAGATAATACGTGCTGAATTTAAAGACTATCATAGCAACAACTCTTGGTCGTTTTCTAAAACAAAATCAAATCTCCAAGATGAATATGTCGGCTCAAATCACGAATATTTGGGCGTCGGAAGTGGTGCTTTTAGCTTTATGGATGGAGAGCTTTATGTCAATGCCTTCGACCTTGATGAGTATGGCTCAAGGATAATAAATCACAGAAGTGCAACCATAGCTAAATGCAAATTTGAGCAAAAACAAAGGCTAAAATATCTATTTTTAACAGAACTTTTTGACGGGCAAATTTGCATAAATGAATTCAATCAAAAAAACCAAGCAAATTTAACCCAAAGCCTATTTTTAGAACTAACAATGCTAAAACTTACAAAAGCAATCATTATCAAAGACGGCAAAATAACCTTAAGCAAATTTGGCAGGTATTTGTTTGTCGTGCTTATGAAAGAGTTTTACATAGGTATGGATATGGTAAGAGCAGTTTTTAGAGACGGCAAAAAGCTAAAATCAGGCACAAAACTAAAAGTAATGGAGGGCTTAGAGTAAGCCCACTCTTTTATCCTCGCCAAATGCTGAGTTTAGCTCCCTTTTTATCTCATTTTCAAACTCACGCATGGTAAATATCCCATTATCACTGCAAGCTACTTTGAGCGCTGTATTTTTGAGAGTAAGCATGATCTGAGCTCCGCTTAGCTCGTATTTTGCTAGCTCTTCTAGACTAAAACTCTCTTCAAAACTAGCATTTTGTGGAATGACCTTTTGCCAAATTTCAAGTCTGGCTTTGAAATCAGGCTTTTTAAATTCAATTTTATAATCAAATCTTCTTGAAAAAGCATGATCCAAGCTTTGCATAAAATTTGTTGTAGCGATCAAAACTCCCTCAAATTTTTCTATCTGTTCTAAGAAAATATTTTGCATTTGGTTATGCATTTTATCACTTCCAGAGCTTGCATCGACGCGGGTTGAGAGGAATTGATCTGCTTCATTTAGTAGCAAAACTGGCTCACTTTTACTCTTGGTGCAAATTTCTTTATAAGTATCAAAAATCTTGCGGACATTTTGCTCGCTTTCGCCCACATATTTGCTTAAAATCTTAGAACAATCAAAGCTTAGAACCTGCTTTTTAAGGCTCTTTGCGAGGCTTAAAGCGCTCATTGTTTTGCCAGTGCCTGGACTTCCGTAAAATATCACTTTTACCATAGCGCTTTTTGCCTTTTTAAATCCCCATGAGTTTAGGCGATTTAGTACCTTTTTATCGCCTTGTTTTAGGATATTATCAAGCAGCTCTTTTGTCCCAGCATTTAGCACGACGTCATTTAGATCGCTGCTTGGCTCGATGAGTTCGAAAATCTCGCTTTCTTTTACTAGCGTTTCTAGCTTTAGTTTTTTTGATTTTTTGGAGTTTTGTGGGTGCATGATGAGCTGCAAAATATCTTCATTGATAAAAAAGCTCCTACTTACACTCCCAAAAGCATTTAGCACCTCATCATAGTCAATAAGCCCATTTTCAAGCAAATTTGAGCCCTCTTCAAGCAAACTTCTGCTCTTCATTCGCTCCATTTCATCCTTGCTAACAAGGCTTACAAGAGTGTTTAAATCACGCAAAGCCTCAAATTCGCCACTATATTCTTCTTTTAGCAATGCCAAAAATATAATCTGCTCTTTTGGACTTAGTGCATTATCTTTAAAAATTTGCTCGCAAGCTAGAGGAATTTTGCTGATTTTTAGGCGATTTTCCACGATATTTTCTATCTTTTGGATCTTGCTTTCTAGCTTTGAAATGCTATTTTGACTATGATTATTTAGCCTTTTTTGATAAAGCTCGATTTTCAAAAACTGATCTTTTAGATACTCCAAATGGTCATTATATGGCTCACTTACTGGCATTAAATTTATGCTTTTGCCCTCTTCTAAAAGCACCAAAAACGGCTCACTAAGCTCAACTTCACTATAAAGCATACTTAGTTTGCTAAGCTTTGGTTTGTTTTCTTTAAAAAATGAGAAATTTTGCGTCAAATAGCCAGCGTCTATAAGATTTTTTAGCTTTGAAATTTTATCTAAATGTTCGAAATCTTTTGGACTAAAAACAGCATTTAAAAGATCGAAAACACTAATAGAGCTAACTCCATTTATATAACTTTTTGTTAGATGTCTTAAAATTTCAAGCTCGTCGCTATCGCACTCAAGCAATGAAAAAATCTCAGAGTCAGCATTTGCGTTCAAAAAATCTTTTAAATATTTCAACCAATCTTACCTTTTATCTGTTCTTTTAGAACTCTTTTTAGCACTTTTCCAGCAGCATTTTTTGGCAATTCATCTGCGAAATATATGCTTTTTGGAATTTTGAAGTTTGCAAGGTGTCCTTTTAAAAACGCCTTTACTTTAGCCCCGTCTAAGCTCATATCTTCTTTGAGCTGGATAAATGCGATCACATCTTCATCTTCAGCTTCATCTTTGATGCCTATTACTGCACACGCCTCGACCTCTTCAAGCTTGTAAATAAGCTCTTCGATCTCTCTTGGATAGATGTTTTGACCTTTTGAGATGATAAGGTCTTTCAGTCTATCTACAATGTAGATAAATCCGTCTTTATCGACTTTTCCAAGATCTCCAGTTTTGAGCCAGCCATTTATGATTGTATCATCAGTAGCAGTAGGATTGTTTAAGTATCCTTGCATGACGTTATCGCCTTTGACGATGATTTCACCGACTTCGCCGATCTTTTTTTCTACCATTTCTTCATCTACGATTTTGACTTGATAATTTGGCAGCGCTAAGCCTACGCTTGAGACTTTTTTGTTTTCTGGGCGGTTTACGCTCACAAGTGGTGAACATTCACTTAAGCCATATCCCTCAAGTAGTTTCGCACGTGGAAAAATACGCTCAAAATCATCGATTGTCTGCTTTGCTAGTGGAGCTGATCCGCAGACAAAATATCTAATAGAGTTAAACCACTTAAAATACCATGGGATTTTTGCCTTAGCAATAGCCGTATAAATCGCTGGAACACCCAAAAATACAGTAACCTTTTTAAGTAAAGTCTGTTTTAGGACGTTTGAAAATGGAAACACTGATTTTACCACGACTTCACTACTCGCGCTAAAAAGCGGCATGATAACCATAACGGTCAAAGTAAAGCTATGAAACATCGGCAAATACACGATAAATCTATCTTTTGGAGTTATGCTAAAAATCTCATTTATGCCAAGTATATTTGAAAATACGTTTTTGTAGCTGATTATCGCGCCCTTTGGGTGTCCAGTCGTGCCTGAAGTATACATGATATTTGCGATATCATCTAGCTTGGCTGGGCAAATTTGAGTGGTTGGCTCACAAGCAAGTGCGTCGCTAAATTTAAGATAATCATCTCTTTTAGCTTCACCGATAACTACTACATTTTGGATTTGCGTGCTTTCTTTGAGTCCTTGGGTCTCTTTTTGGTGTGAGTCTGAGACGAAAAGCATTTTTGCATTACAATCATTTAAGATATAAGCGAACTCATCTTTTTTCAAAAACGTATTTATAGGAACTGCAATCGCTCCTATAGAAGTAATAGCCAAAAACGATATGATAAACTCACTTGAGTTAGTCACTATCATCGCCACTCTATCTTTGTATGAAATCTCATGATTTCTTAAAAACTGAGCTACTCGATCTACTTTTTGCTTCAAATCTTTATAGTTGATTTTGACTTCATTTTCAAAAATCGCTACAGTCTTGGGATACTCTAAAGCCGAATTAGTAAGCATCTCATAGTAGTTATTAAATTTATATTCCATAATTAGAACCTATATTTTATACCTAAATTTACTAGTTGAGAGTTGGCATTTGTCATCTCGCCTACGACGTTGTTAAATTTAGCCCTTTCATCGTTTTTGTCGATATGCCTATTTTGTCTATCTTGGAATAAATATCCAAATGCAATCTCTATATCTTCATTATACTTGTAGTTCAAACCAACTGAATATATATAAGCTGAAGTATCAGGAAGCTCAAAACCTATGAGTGTCGGGTCGCTTGGGCTCTCATCATAAGCAAAACCGGCCATCAATCTTAGCTTATTTGTCGCGTCCCACGCCACGCCAAGACGGTATGTGTTTGAGTCGTGGAAGTTTTTTTCTACTGGTTTGTCAAAAACTGCTTGAGCCGGTATGCTTGAGCCACCGTAATTAAAATCAAATCTCTCAAGCTTGCTCCAATAAGTCCTTTCAAATGCAGCTAGCAAAGTCACATCATCTATCTTGTATCCAAGACCAAGAGTAAGAACTGCTGGCAAAGGTATGTTTACGCTAACTGGACCGTTGTATGAACCGTTAAATCCCGGAACAAAAGTAGAAGTCGATGAAGTAATTTGTGCATTACCTTCAAGATTCATATCTATTTTTGATCTATAGGTAGCTACCAAGCTTAGATCTTCAACTGGTCTATAAGTGATAGCCGCATTCCAGCCGAAATTTACATCATCGCCTTCAAGTTGTCTGCTTGCATTTAATGTAGCACCACCAAGACTTCCATTTGGATTTGTGCTGACCTTGCCTGTAGCATATATCACTCTAAATCCAGCTGCGATGCTAAGCTCATCACTCACTCTATAAGCTGCACTTGGGTTTAGCTCAAATACCTTTAAGCTGAAGTTGTTTGCAGTAGAAGCTGGATAGGTGTCTTTCCATCTCATAGAAAGTCCAGACGGCACGACAAAGCTTAGTCCAAAACGCCAGTTTTCTATGTATTCAGGAGATACGAAATGAAAAGTAGGAACCAAAAAGTCTGCATTTTGGGAAGTTGTTGTGTAGTTTTCAGCTGTCTTTACATCTGGGTCAAATCTGCTTTTGCCTAAATGTATATAAGTAAATGAATTTTCAAAATAATGCCTGACGTCATCAACATACATCATATTTGCTGGGTTGTAATACGCCGCGTCTGGGCCAAAACTAAAAGCCACGTTTGATGCGCTCAATGCGACAGAATCGCTGCTTTGCTCTGGTATCTTGTATCCAGCTGCGTAAAGTGTGCTAGTCGCCAAGGCAAGAAGTGAAACTTTTTTTAAATTTGTCATTATTTCCCTTTGATTAAATTTCTAAGTTGGGCGATCTCTTCGCTCCACAAACTATCATCGATAGTTTCTAAAATAAGTGGTATTTCATCGATTCTTGAATCGTTCATTATGTTTTCAAAACTACTCCAGCCAAGATAGCCTTTACCAAGACTTTCGTGGCGATCTTTTTTACTTCCAAGGTTAAATTTAGTATCGTTTAAATGCATTCCTGAAAGATACTCAAAGCCTACTATTTTATCAAACTGGCTTGTAGTTTTTTCGTAGCTTTTCGCGTCCCTTATGTCATATCCAGCGCTAAAAAGATGACAAGTATCTATGCAAACTCCAACCCTGCTTTTATCGATTGAGTTTTGCACCAAATAGCCTAAATGCTCAAATTTAAAACCTAAATTTGAGCCTTGGCCTGCTGTGTTTTCGATGACAAGTTTGATGTGATTTGAGTTTTGCAAGAGATAGTTCATGGAATCACTGATATTAGCCAAGCACTCTTCTGTGCTGATTGCTTTTAAATGTGAGCCTGGATGAAAGTTTATCATTTTTAATCCAAGCATTTCACACCTTTGGATTTCATCTAAAAAAGCGTCTATACTTTTTTGGCGTTGCAAGGTGTCTGGATGACCTAAATTTACAAGGTAGCTGTTGTGTGGAAGTATATGCTCGGGCCTAATATTTGCAGTTTTTAAATTTGCCTTAAACTCTTCTATCTCTTTTGGCTCAATCGCTTTTGCGCTCCATTGTCTTTGGTTTTTGACAAACAAAGCAAAAGCATCAGCCCCTATTTTCATAGCATTTAACGGCGCATTTGATACGCCTCCACTAGCACTTACATGTGCGCCAAGTCTTTTCAATTAAGCTCTTTCATAATGATTTTTGTACCATTTTTTTTATCAATGAAGCTAGTAAGCCCATCACAAACCTTGTATTCTACTAAAAGTTTTCTTATGCTTTGCTCAAAGCCACAAGATGTTTTTTGCATTTCAATGCCTTGAAATATCGGTTTTTGGCTGATTATATCTTCTAAAAGTTCGGGATAATGGGAGCTTAAAAAAAGCTTTTGATTGAAATCTAACTTGCTTTGGCAAGCACCGTTTATGCAAATTTGATCTTTGATATTTAGGTTTAAAATATTTTTTCCGCTGTTATAAACTTGCAAATTTATGCCATTTTTATAAAAATGCACAAAACCAGTGTCGTTTATCTTTATTAAATTTGATTTGATAAGCAAAGATATGCTTTTTGAGTGTTCAGCCTGAGGCGTAGCACAAGCATTAAGCAAGAAAATAGCCACAAATAGGCTAAAAAATCTAATAAATTTAATCAATCAAAAGCCTTTTTTAATTTAAATTAGTATGATTATATAACAAAATCTTAAATTTTTTGTATATTTAAGCAAATATTAAGTCCTACTAAAGTATAATCACACTTCCTAAACGAAACCGCAAAACCGCACTTTAGTGGCCCCTTCGTCTAGCGGTTAGGACATCGCCCTTTCACGGCGGTAACACGAGTTCGAGTCTCGTAGGGGTCACCATTTTTTATTTTAAATCATCCTAACTTTTACAAATAGCTTATAAATGTTTTCTAAATATATTTAATTTTTATTTACTATCTAGGGATAGAATGATACCCGATTTACACAATTTTTTCTGTTATTTTACCTATTTTTGCCTTGTATTTATAATTTTGTATAAATTTGGCACTTTTACGTTTCAAAATTTACAGAAAATTAAATTACAAATTTGGAGATTGCCATGTCATTTTTAAGCAATATTAGCATTAAAACAAAAATGCTTAGCTTCATTGCCATTCCACTTTTAGCCCTTGGAGTTTTTTCTGCTATCTTGATAAATGATAGATATGAAATTTACAACGAATCAGTGATACTAGATGAAGGGGTCGTGCTATCGACCAAAATCACGCCCTTGCTTCACGAATTGCAAAAAGAAAGAGGCACGTCTGGCGGATTTCTTGGTTCTGGCGGCAATGATTTTGTCGATATGCTAAAAGCCCAAAGACAAGAGAGCGACAAAGAGATCAAAACTCTAAAAAGTCTTATATCTCAGTATAATACTAACGGTCGCAAGTCACTAGAACAAAGCATCAAAGTAGCCATAAATGCCTTAGATGATTTAGGTGAGTTAAGAGCCAAGATTGATACTTTAAGCATAGCTGGAAATGAAGCTATTGGAAGATATACGCAGACTATAGCTTTGCTTATGAATGTTATGTCAGAAATATCAAAAACCAGCACAAATGACGAAATCACAAACGAGCTGATAGCTTACATAAATTTCTCATATGCCAAAGAAAATGTCGGTCAAGAAAGAGCCATACTATCAAACGCATTTAGCGCAAACAAATTTGCACCAGGCATATATGATAAACTTATCACATCTGCAACATCTCAAAAGATATTTATAAATAATTTTCAAAGATTTGGCTCAAGCAAGGCTTTGGATTTTTATGAGAAGATAGCAAAAGATGATAGCTTTAGCGAGACTTCCAAGCTAAGAGATATCGCTATCAAAAACGCTCAAAATGGTAACTTTGGCGTGCAAGGCAAATACGCCTTTAGTACTTTTACTAAAAAAATAGATCTATTAAAAAACATCGAAGATGAACTAGCTTCTGAGCTAATAATCTTAAACCCAACCATACAAAATAACGCTCTAACTAGCTTATGGACTATGGTGATTATCACAGTAGGCTCTATGTTTGCGACCTTGCTTTTAGGGTATCTAGTAGCAAAAGATACAACCACAAGGATTTTTGAGATACAAAAATACCTAATCACACTATCAAAAACAAAAAATATAAGCAACGAGCCAAATAAAAATCAGCTATCAAAAGATGAAGTTGGCGATATATTTAGATCAGTCTCTGAGTTTTTAATGGCTATTAGAGAGATTTTTACAAATTTAAACCATCAAAGCAAACAAAACGTCCAAATTTCAAAAGATCTTTTGCTTGGCTCAAATGAAGTCTTAACTCATACAAAAGATGGGTTTGATATATCACAACAAGCAAACTCTATTGGTTCAAGAGTTGAGGCTTGCTTGCTTGATAACATAGCCAAAAACGACTCAACCATGAAAGATATACTCCAAGCCCAAAACGAACTAAACTCAGCTTCTATCACTATTTCTAATTTCACAGATAGTATGAACAAAGACGCTCAAAATCAAGAAAAACTAGCCTCAGACGTTTCTATTTTAAATCAAGAAGCAACAAATATAAAAGGCATACTTGTAACTATCGCTGACATCGCAGATCAGACAAACCTGCTTGCTCTAAACGCTGCGATTGAAGCGGCACGTGCAGGCGAGCATGGGCGTGGATTTGCCGTAGTCGCTGATGAGGTAAGAAAACTAGCTGAGCGAACCCAAAAATCCCTTGATGAGATAGACGCCACCATAAATACAATAGTCCAATTCATAGACAATCTCAGCACCCAAATCACAAAAAACTCAAAAAATTTCATAAGCTTTGCCTGTAGCTCACAAAATATCAAATCTACAATCGATATTGCTCTTTCAAAATTGCAAGCTGTCAATCACATCGCCAACGAAAACATAAAAAGTTCAAAAGAATTAGGTCAAGAAACGCAGCTTTTGCTTAAAAACAACAAGCTTCTAAATCAAAATCTAGAAAATATTGCATCTGAAATGAACAAAATAACAGACGCCGCAAATGGTCTTGATGCAAAAACTATCGAAATAGAAGCCAAAATCAACGAGTTTAAATTCTAACTACTCTAAATTTAGTTCGCTATAAATGCGGACTAAATTTAACCCTTTACTAAAAAATTTTACAAATAATCCAAATTTAACTTGACTAATAGTTGCTATCAAGTCGTATAATAAATCCATAAATTCAAGTAAGGATAAAAGATGACAAACGAGAATTCCAGAAGAGAATTTTTAAAAAGTTCAACTAAATTTATCGGAGGCTTAGCGGTTTTAGGCGGAACTGGTGGCTTAAATGAGATTTTTGCAAATACCACTAAATCCACAGCTACTAATTTTGAAATAAGAAAAATCGGCGATATGAAAGTCTCAGCAGTGGGGCTTGGATGCGTGGATTTCGCTCCTATCGGATATTACGGCTGCCAAAATCAAAAATCAGACATCATAAAGCTAGTTAGACGTGCATTTGATAATGGAATCACGCTTTTTGATACGGCTGAGATTTATGGTATGACTACTAGCGAAGAGTGGCTTGGCGAGGCGATTGCACCGTTTAAAAATCAAGTCAAAGTAGAAACTAAATTTGGCTTTGAAGTAGCAGAAAATCGCCCAAGAGTTTTAAATAGCAAACCAGCCCATATCAAAAAAGCAGTCGAAGGCTCATTAAAACGCCTTAAAACTGATCATATTGATATGCTTTTTCAACACAGAGTAGATAAAAACACTCCTATAGAAGAGGTCGCAGACGTGGTAAATTCACTCATCAAAGAGGGCAAGGTTTTAAGATGGGGACTATGTGAAGCCAGTGCAAATACCATTAGAAAAGCTCACGCAATCTCACCTATAAGTGCGGTTGAAAGCGAATATGCTATTTGGTGGAGAGAGCCAGAAACCAAAATCTTCCCTACTTTAGAAGAGCTCGGGATTGATTTTGTAGCTTACTCGCCTTTGGCTAGAGGATATTTGACTGGAGCTTTTAATGCAAACTCCAAATTCGCCCTGCCAGATAGAAGAGCCGTCTTACCACGCTTTAGCCCAGAAGCGATGAAGCACAACGCACCATTGCTAGAGCTAGTCCAAAAATGGGCTAAGGCTAAAGACGTCACGCCAGCGCAGTTTTGTTTAGTGTGGGCATTGTCACAAAGACCATACATCATAGCCATTCCTGGCACGACTAAAGTGCCACATTTAGATGAATTATGTGGGGCAAAAGGCATAAGAATGAGCCAAGAAGAAATAGCTAAATTTGACAAAGAATATGCAAAATTGATATCTTGGGCCACAGAGCAAACGAAGCCATAGAGGCTCAAATAGACAAATAAATGATAGTCATGAAACAAATAATAATCTTAGCCGTTGGGGTTTGTATCGGTGTTTTGCTAAGCTTGGTTTATGCAAACAAAGACAAAAATATAGACAAAAGCTCGCTCTCAGTAAGATCTGCATATATCGAAATAATGCCAGAAAAGCTAGATGAGTTTTTACAAAGTGTAAAAACAGGTATGAAAACCTCAGTCCAAAGTGAAGATGGAGTTTTAGCATTATATGCCATCTCAGACAAAAACGATCCTACCAAAATCACATTTTTTGAGATATACAAAGATGAAGCCGCTTACGTCTCTCACATAGGCTCAGAGCATTTCAAACGCTACATCGGCCAAACCAAAGATCTAGTAACTAAAAAAGTTCTATCGCAAGTAGAAGCAGTAGAACTCCAAGCAAAAGGCGTTAAATTTGAGTGATTTAAACTATTTTAGCTACAATTAAATTTAAAAAGGGGTGAAAATGGCATCTACGATCATAGAAGTTTCAAAAGCAACTGGCATTTCTAAGTACACGCTTAGATTTTGGGTCAAAAAGGGGCTATTTCCACTCTTAGAACGCGATAAAAACGGAGTGAATTATTTCAGCCAAAAAGACATAGAATGGGCATCTTGGATAGAGTGCTTACGCGAGATGGAGATGAGTATAGAAGATATCAAAACGTATGAAAGACTAGCATTTCAAGGTATCAAAACAGCAAAACAAAGAAAGCAAATGCTCCAAAACCAACAAAACATCGTCCAAACAAAAATCCAAAAACTAGAACTCTCAATGCAAAAACTAAGCTCCAAAATCCAAATTTACGAACGCATGATAAAAACTGGCATAGACGAGCTGAATCCATCTGGCAAAGGATATGATTTTCAAATCAAGCAAAAAAATAGCTAAATTTGATTAGATAAATTTAGCCACGATTTACACGCCTAAATTTACAATCTTCCCCGCTGGGAAACCAAGCTTTGCTTCATTTGTGATATTATTAGCATTGTAATTATCAATAAAGCTTTTGTTTGCTTGATAGTATTCTTTATTTACTTGGTCTATACTTTTTAAGAATTCATCAAATAACTCTCCAGCCTTATCTGCTCCATTTGCAAATTGCAGTGCAGCATCTTTTAGATAGTCAGCTCCAAATTTACCATTAAGATAGTCAGATAGACTACTACCACTTTTTAAAAAATTATAGTAGTTCTGTACTAATTCTGATCTAGTAGGAAGTCCTGCATCAACGCTAAGTTGTGATGTTGTTGCTTCTGATTTTATAAACATGTGAAATATTTCACCAGTAGTAACTTCATCTGAATTGCTTTCTAGATTAAAGCCCAAATCTTCTTTATAATGTTCTTTAATATTTTCTACACCCGAGCTAGTTCCATAAAAATGTCCACCCACATTGTTTATATCTCCTATGTCCATGGTATAGTTTGATGCTGCACTAATCCTTCCCATCATATCTATTGGTATTGACTCATCTACATTATTTTGTTTAGAAACAATATTCCAAATATTGTTCCATTTGATGATAAGGCACTTTCTGGCATTGAAGCTAACTGTGATACACTTGGCTTACCATTACCCAAATTAGTGCCACTATTTAGTGTAGAAAAGAAACTCCAAGCCTTTGACATAGCCGAAATTGGATCTAGATTCATCTTTTCATTTTTAGCGTAATTCACTGTCATATCTACAGTCTTTACATTTATTTTTACATTACTAGGAATGCCAGCTAATTCATTAAATAATGGATCTAAAAAACCATTTTCATCAGCTTTGAAGCCGTATTTTGTAGATACAGTGTATTTGGAGTCAGCTTCGCTTACGCTGTTTAATGCCGCACTAAATGCGGAAGTATTTAAATTTGAGCTAGTTTTTGTGGTTTGAGATGGGTTGTAGGTTTGTAAATTTGTGTATAATGAATTAATACTTGGCATTGCTTTACCCCTTGATTAATTTTTTATATTTAAAAGAGTAAAGCAATAGGTGTTCCAAATAAATAACAAATTTAGATAAAAACTTAAAAATAATTTAAAATATGATTTAAAAAATTGAATGATAAAAGAATGGTGCGGACGAGAGGACTTGAACCTCCACACCGTAAGGCACCAGATCCTAAGTCTGGCGTGTCTGCCAATTTCACCACGTCCGCATAAATAAGTGGTACGCCCAAGAGGATTCGAACCTCTGGCCTACGGCTTAGAAGGCCGTTGCTCTATCCAGCTGAGCTATGAGCGCATAGCTAAAATAAACAATAAAAAGCTGCAAACTCAGCATTAACCTAAAGTGGCGCGCCCGATAGGGGTCGAACCCATAACCTACAGATCCGAAGTCTGTCGCTCTATCCAATTGAGCTACGAGCGCATCCTTAAAATCTTTAAACAATGGGGTGAGTGATGGGAATCGAACCCACGACCCTCAGGACCACAATCTGATGCTCTAACCGACTGAGCTACACTCACCAAATGGTCGGGGTGAAAGGATTCGAACCTTCGGCCCCTTGGTCCCAAACCAAGTGCGCTAACCAGACTGCGCTACACCCCGAAGCATGAGTCATCACTACTTCAAATTAAGAAGTAGAATTATATCTACTTTTTTTTGCAATGTCAATTAAAATACGCTTAAAATTTAAGGAATTTGGCTTAAATTTATCAAATAAGCCAAATTTATATATTATTTTTCGTGTTTTTTCTTTGAATAGATGTTTATCATCTCTACAACCAAAGAAAACGCCATCGCAAAGTATATATAGCCTTTTGGGATATGTAGTCCAAGCCCTTCACCCACAAGAGCGATACCTATCATTATCAAAAACGCCAAAGCTAGAACTTTTATAGTCGGATTATTATCCACAAATCTACTAATAGCTCCGCTAGCAAAAAGCATCACGCCCACAGCCAAAATGACTGCAAGTATCATGATCTCAATATGATCAGCCATACCGACAGCTGTTATCACGCTATCAAGAGAAAATACAATATCCAAAATCGCAATCTGAGTTATCACTGAGACGAAACCAGCTTTTTTGCCACTTTTTAGCTCGGCTTCTTCATCTTCGCCAGTGGCGTGAGAGTGGATCTCTAAAGTGGATTTAGCTATCAAAAACAGACCTCCAGCTATCAGCACGAGATCACGACCAGAAATAGCTTGATCAAAAACACTAAATAACGGCGTTGTTAGCTTCATAATCCAAAATAGGCTTAAAAGCAGCAAAATCCTTGTAATCATCGCAAGCCCAAGGCCGACGATTCGCGCCTTGTCTTTTTGAGAGTCTGGCAGCTTCCCGCATAAAATGGCGATAAAAATGATATTATCTATACCTAAAACTATCTCTAAACTAGTTAATGTTAAAAGGCTTATCCACGCTTCTGGCGAGTATATCCACTCTAGCATTTATCTCCTTTGGTTAGAATTTTGATTATTGTATTTGGCAATAATTCATGCTCTATGGCGTGGATTTTGCTCTCCCACTCTTCACGGCTTTTAGCCTCTCTTTGGAAAGTTTCTTGTGCGATTATCTTGCCGCCATCTAGCTCGGCGCTGACATAATGCACGCTCACTCCACCCACTTGCATATCGCTTGCAAAGCTCTCATCAATGGCATGAGCTCCTTTGAAAAGTGGTAAAATACTTGGGTGTAAATTTATCGCTTTTATGCGGTCGCAAAAAACTGGAGTAAGTATTCTCATAAATCCTGCAAGCACGGTTAAATCAATGTTTGCACTCTCTATATGCTTTACTAGCTCAGCGTCAAACTCTTCTCTTGAGCTAAATTTAGAGTTTTCGATGATTTTAGTTTCTAAGCCAAATTTTTTGGCTCTTTGTATTCCAAAGGCGTCAAATTTATTGCAAATGAGTAAATTTACTACTATTTTTGTATCTCCAAAGACCTTGTTGTGGACTTTTTGCAAGATTGCTTCTAAATTTGATCCGCTCCCACTGAATAATACTGCGATGTTTTTTATAACCATTTGATTCCTTCTATAATGTCGTTTGGTGTGAAACTATATGCGTTTGCTTTGAAATTTAACGCTGTTTTTGCATGGGCTAGAACTCCACTAATGGCTGCATTTAGCGGGGAATATCCCTGAGCAAGAAGTCCTAAAATAATGCCTGAAAGTGCGTCTCCACTACCTCCTACGCTAAGCGCTGGTGTGCCAAAAGGGCTGATATAAACATTGCCTTTTTGAGCGATGAGCGTGTTTGCGCCTTTTAGTACCAAAACGCAGGCAAATTTGGAGCTAAACTCAATGGCAAATTCCAGCCTTGAGCTTTGGACTTCTTCCACGCTAAACTCGCCAAAACTAGCGATTTTAAGTAGGTTTGCAAACTCTTTTGGGTGTGGGGTTAAGACGGCTTTTTGGCTTGTGGCTAGATTAAAAACCTCATCACGGTAAAACATATCAGCATCGACCACGCAAGGCAAAGTGATAAAATCCCCAAGATCAAATCTCGCCACGCCAAGCCCCATTCCTATGGCAACCGAACTAGCTAATTTGAAGCTATTTTTTAGCATAATTTCATCATCTAGTATGATTTGTTTGTCGCTTAAATTTACCACGCTTACACGCCCAGCTCCCATTTTTAGGGCTGCTTTTGCTACGATTTTAGCTGCACCACTCATCATTCCACAAGCCACAAAAGCATGACCAAAGTCGCCCTTGCTTACATTTTGTTTATCCCTTTTTGGAAGCTCTAAATCGCTCATTTCAAGCAAAAAGCTTCTACTCTCACCGCTAAATTTATCTTCGCAGATGCCTAAATTTGCTAGCTTTATCTCACCGACAAAATCTTTAGCAAGATCGCTGTAAAGCCCTATTTTTCTAGCTCCCATAGCCACGGTAAAATCAGCTTTGAAGCAAATTGGCGATAATCTGCCAAATTTATTCAGCCCTGTTGGGACATCGACTGCGATTTTTAGACCCGGTTTTTGATTTATCGAATTTAATAGATCTTGCAAGTCTTGAGGCAAATCCCTATCAAGCCCACTGCCTAAAAGCCCGTCCACATAGCAATCTGCCTCACAAATCTCACTAGCGATTTTCACGCCGACATTCTCTGTGATTTGGAGCTGGATTTTTGCATTTTGGTTTAAATTTGAGCTCCATAAAAATAGCTCACATTCATACTCCCCACTAAGCATTCTAGCAGCAGCTATCGCGTCACTTGCATTGTTTCCGCCACCACACAAAAACAAAATCTTCTTGCCAAAATCAAGCTTTTGTCTGATTAAATTTGCCACGCCTAAGGCTGCGTTTTCTTGGAGGACTAACTCACTTAATCCAAGATTTTCTATGCAGTTTTTATCTAGTTCATTTGTGCTTAAAAATAGCTTTTTCATGCTTTCATCCTATAGCTTAAACTCTCCAAAATATGGGCTTTTTTGATGGTTTGACTACCTTCAAGGTCGGCTATGCTTCTTGCCACTTTTAGAGTTTTGTTTATACCTCTTTGGCTAAGATTGTAGCTGCTTACTGCCTTGTCTAAAATCCCTTTTGCCTCGTCATCTAAAAGGCAAAATTTAGCTATATCAGCGTCACTTAGTTTGCCATTTAGCTCACTTTGACCTCGCATTATTTGAGCCTCAAAAGCCCTTAAAACCATACTTTGCATCTCTTTGCTACTCATACTTGGCTGATCACTTGCATTCACATCACTCATAGCCACATACACATCAATCCTATCAAGCAGAGCTTTTGAAACGCTACTTTGGTATTTGTCAATCTCTTTTTGAGTACATCTGCAAAGAGCAGTTTTGCTAAAAGCATTGCCACAAGGGCATGGATTTTGTGCGGCAACAAAGATAAATTTAGTCTCATAGCTAACTTTTGAATTTACCCTTGAAATGTTGATTTTATTGTCTTCTAATGGCTCACGCAAACTCTCAAGTATCTGCTTGCCAAAGTGTGGAAACTCATCAAAAAATAGCACGCCACCATTTGCTAAGCCAAGCTCGCCGATTTTGGCTCTAGCGCTGCCACCACCAAAAATTGAGCTTCTTGTGCTTGTATGATGAGGGCTTCGAAACGCCCTAAGAGCGCTAAAATCTGCGTCATTTGAGTTTAGTGATTCATAAGCGCTAGCTAGTAAAATCTCGTCCAAGCTTTGGGGAGGAAGTATGTAAGCAAGGCGTTTTGCGCTCATTGATTTGCCACATCCTGGGCTGCCTTCAAACAAGATATTATGCATTCCACTAGCCGCGATTAGGCAAGCTCTTTTGGCTCTTTCTTGACCTTTTATCTCTTTGAAATCTAGCTCAAATTTAGTATTTGGAACAAATTTTTTGCCATTTATCTCTATGACGTTTTGAAAAAGTGGATGAGTGGCTTGCACTTTGCACTCGTTTTTAAACTCATCATTTCTAAAAAACTCTCTAGCCTCGGCTAAATTTGAAATGCTAAAAACGTCTAAATTTGGTATCATCGCAGCTTTTAGTGCAATGTCTTTTGGCACCAAAACTTTAGCAGACTTGACCTTTGTACTAAGAAATAAAAGTATAGAAAATAGCTCAGCTGTACTTTTGACACTTCCATCAAGACCAAGCTCACCAAAGACAAAAAACTCACTATCGAATTTTTCTTTTTGGAGCAAAATGAGTAATGCGATAGGCAAATCAAAATGCGAACCATCTTTTTTCACATCGCTTGGGCTTAAATTTATGATAATTCTAAGAGCTGGAAATGCAAAATCCCCAAGCAAACTAAGAGATGATTTGACCCTTGAGACGGATTCTTTTATGGTAGTGCTAGCAAGACCAACTATATCAAAGCTTGGAAGTGCCCGTAAAAAGGAGGCTTCGATATCAATGATATGTAGCTTATCACTCAGGCTCGCACTTTTTAGGGATTTCATACTTATTTGGTTTTTGCTTTCTTTTTGTACTCTTTGTCAAATTTTTTGCGTTTATTAAAGCCAATTCTTTCTATAAAAAGATGTCCATCTATGTGGTCGTTTTCGTGCTGGATCGCTACTGCAAGCAAGCCTTTTGCTTCTAGTGTTTTTTTGTTGCCATATCTATCAAAATACTCGATTTCGATATGCTCTGCTCTTCTTACATCTTCGTAATAATCAGGTACACTAAGACAGCCTTCTTGATAGACTATCTCACCATCTTTTTTTAAAAATTTTGGATTTATTATTTCAAGTAGATCGTTTTTATCTTGAACTTCGTTTTCGTTTACTAAATTTACTATAAATGCCCTAATCGGTTTCCCGACTTGCAAAGCTGCTAAGCCGATACCATTTTTAGCTATCATAGTTTCGTACATATCATCTAAAAACTTACCCAACTCATCGTCAAATTTAGTAACTTCAAGACCTATATCATATAGCCTTTTGTCTGGGTAGGTTAATACCTCTAATATCATTAAATTCCCTCAATAACTTCATATAATTTTGTTCTTTTTCCACTATTTGGCAATCCATCAAGCGCTTTTGAGATTATCTCTTCTGAGCTATATTCTGGATTTAGTGCTATGACAGAGATTTCCATATCCATATCAAGCTCTTCTTCGCCTATGAAAAATGTTGTTTGATATAGCATTTGACCGATTCTTTCGCAAGCTTTTTTAGCTCCTGTTATATCGGTGTGTTTCATAACCATACCAAAGCATCCCTCGCCATAATGCGCGACTACGTCACTTCTTCTTGAAGTTTTTAGTAGTATTTTTGCGATATTTCTTAAGATTCCGTTTTTGTCTTTTACGCTTGGGATAAGGTCTAAAACCCTATCTTTTATATGTATTAGCATTACAGATACGTTGTAGTTGTATCTTTTTACGTTTATAAGTTCTTCTTCTACAGTTTTTAAGAAGTATTTTTTGTTGTAAACGCCAAATTTAGAGTCATAAATAGACTGTGCTTCAACTCTTTTAAATATTTTATTTACATCATCATAGTTATTTCTGATTATTTCAAGATGCTTTGCCATAAGTGAGTTTAGTTTATCTAGCTCTTCACTAAAAAATTTTATGATAGTTTGGGCTTCTAGTGGATTGGCGTTTGCTCTTGTTTCATCTAGCCTTTTTTGGACTATTCCTTTCATAACGACCAAATTTTTATATATCAGAGTTATGGTTTGTAGCATATTTTTGATCTGACCAAAGCCAAGACTAATCTCTTTTTCCATCAAGGCTTGTTGGTCGATATCGTCGTTTTTTTCACAATCCAAAAGCTCTAAAACTCTCTTTTGGAATGTTGAGGACTTAGTTTCTAGTAGTTTTCCAAAATAAATATCAAAATTTCCAGGCGTTGCTTGGACATTATCATCGCTAAGCTGCTTTAAAACCTGTTGTGAAAATTTATTTAGATCCACATTGTCATCGTTTTTTTCGCTAATTCTAGCACTTCTTGTGGCAACTGTTTTTTGAGAGTCACCCAAACTAGTGCTACTTTTATTTATATCTATACGATCTTTATCATTTCTTAATTTAACCACTAGAACCTCACTTGATTATTTAAAGCTTTTTTCTAAAACTTTATCAATAAGCCCATATTGTGCGGCTTCTTCGGCACTCATGAAAAAATCCCTATCAGTATCTTTTGCTATTTTAGCAAGTTTTTGTCCAGTATTTTTCGCAAGAGTTCCGTTCAAAACCTCTTTAAGACGCAAAATTTCTTTTGCTTGGATCTCGATGTCAGTTGCTTGACCTCTAGCTCCACCAAGAGGTTGGTGGATCATAATACGTGAGTTTGGAAGCGCATATCTTTTGCCTTTTGTTCCACAACTCAGTAAAAATGCTCCCATGCTAGCTGCTTGACCTATACAAATCGTGCAAACATCTGGTTTTATATAGTTCATGGTGTCATAAATGCTAAATCCGCTTGTCACCACGCCACCTGGGCTATTGATATAAAGATAGATATCTTTGTCTGGATCTTCAGCTTCTAAAAACAGCATTTGAGCTACAATCGCACTTGCCATTGAGTCTTCGATCTCGCCACTAAGCATGATAATACGGTCTTTTAAAAGGCGAGAGTAGATATCATAGCTTCTCTCACCTTTGCTTGTTCTTTCAACTACATAAGGAACATAATAGCTCATTATTCGCCTTTTTCGTCTTTAGCGTCTTTTTTAAATAGATTATTGAAAAGTTTTTCTTCTATCATTGCCATTTTAACAGCTGGAAGCATGCCTTGATTTTTGTAGTCTTCAAGGTGTTTTTTAGGATCGATGCCATATCTGTAAGCCTCGAAATATACAGCTTGTAAAAGCTCTTGATCGCTTACGCTTACGCCTCTTACTTTTGCAAGTTCATCAATGATAAATGTAAGTGCTACGCTTTTTTTAGCTTCATCTGCATAAGTTTCACGCTGAGCCATAGCAGCGTCTCTATCTTCGCTAAATTTCTTTCTTTCATCTTCGCTGAAGTTGCCCCAAGCGTTTCTAAATTGCATATCCATCTCTTGCTCGACGATGTTTTTTGGAAGATCAAATTTAAACTTCTCAACAGCTTTGTCAGCAAATTTTGGTTTTAGCTCTTCATTTAGCAATTTTTGGAATTTTTCATTTCTGATTTGCTCTTTGATTTTTTCTTCTAGTTTTGCAGCAGTTGGGTTTTCTTCTGTTGGAAGAAGTGCTTTTAGCGTTTTTTCGTCAAGCTCGCCGACTTTTTTGCCTTGAATTTCAAGTAATTTTACTTTGAAAACTGCAGGTTTTCCAGCAAGATGAGCTGCGCCATATTCTTTAGGGAAAGTTACGTTTACATCTTTTTCTTCGCCGACTTTTAGTCCGATCATGCCATCTTCAAATCCAGGAATGAATTGATTTGAACCGATTTCAAGGACGTAATCTTCAGCTTTTCCGCCTTCAAAAGCCACGCCATCAACAAAGCCTTCAAAGTTAAATTTAGCCCAGTCGCCTTTTTCTAAAACGTCTTTTTCGACCTTTTCAACTGGAGCCATCATAAGTAAAAACTCATTAACTTTATCTTCAATCTCTTTTTTAGTTACTCTTGGAGTAGCATAGTCGCTTATAAGCTCTTCATAGCCATCAACTTTTACTTCTGGTTTGAATGAAATTTCGATTTCTACATCGATATTTCCGTCTTTTTCATCAAATTTTAAAACCATTGGTTCGCCGATTATCTCATCTGCTTTTTTGTTTATATCAACTAAGCAAGCATTGATTATATCTTTAAAAAATTCATTTCTAGCATCATTTTGTAAATCCCCACCATATCTTTTTAGAACTTCAGCAGTTGGGACTTTACCTTTTCTAAAACCGTCTATTTTAATATTTTTAGCAGCTTTTTTAGCTAAATTTTCAACCTTTGCATTTAGCTCATCTGCTTTGATTTGTGTAGTAGCTGTAGCATTTGCAGGGTTTAAAAGTTGTGCTTTAACTTCCATTATCTTCCTTTGTTATGTTAAAAAATTGACAGTCAATATACCAAATTTTTGCTTTATTTAAGTATAAATTGTCAAATTTATAACTATAAAAGTCAAAATAGTATAAAATAATCCAAAAATTTTACGAGGTAATTTATGTTTGATGAAAGTAGAAGAAGCGAATTTGAAAATTGCGTAAAAACTATGTTAGAAATCATGGGTGAAGACCCAAAACGTGGCGGGCTTCTTGATACTCCAAAAAGAGTGGCAAAGGCTTATGAGTTCATCACTAGCGGATATTCTATGGATCCAAAAGACGTGCTAAATGACGCCTTGTTTCAAAGTAGCAACAACGAAATGGTTCTTATCAAAGACATTGAGTTTTACAGTGTTTGCGAGCATCATCTCTTGCCTATCATTGGCAGAGTTCATGTAGCCTACATACCAGATGGTCAAGTTGTAGGACTTAGCAAAATCCCACGCATGGTAAATATTTACGCAAGACGTCTGCAAATCCAAGAGCAAATGACAGAGCAAATCGCTCAGGCCATAGCTGAAACTATCAAGCCAAAAGGCGTAGGCGTCGTGGTAGAAGCAAGGCATATGTGTGTAGAGATGCGTGGGGTTGAGAAGATAAACTCAATCACTACAACTTCAGCCTTGCGTGGAAGCTTCATCAAATCAGCAGAAACTAGAAAAGAGTTTTTTGATCTGATAAACTCACCAAGGTCAGTTAAATTTTGAGCTTAGAAAATTTAAAAAGCAAACTTGATAAAAGTCTAAATTTATCAAGTGTTTTTGGGACGATTTCTAAAATTTCAGCCAGCACGATTGAGATAATTGGGCTTAGACCAAGTATCGGCGATATAGTAAGAATCGCTAGTAATGACGGGCTTAAAAGTGAGCTTGGCATGGTCACAGCCATAAGCCAAAAAGGTGCAAATGTCAGTCCGTTTGGCTTTGTTGAGGGATTTAAGATAGGCGACAAAGTCTATACAAGCGATCAAGGTATGAATATACCAGTTGGTGATGAGCTTATCGGCAGAGTTGTGGATCCATTTATGAACCCAAAAGACGGCAAAGGGCCGATAAATGCGGCCTCTTACGCTCCCATCATGCGAGCTCCGATTCCAGCGATGAAAAGAGGGCTTATCAATGAGCCTTTTAGTGTCGGGATTAAAACAATAGATGGCTTACTAACTTGTGGCAAAGGGCAAAAACTAGGTATTTTTGCAGGATCTGGCGTAGGCAAATCAACTCTTATGGGAATGATAGTCAAAAACTCAACCGCTCCCATAAAAGTCATAGCGCTAATTGGCGAGCGTGGTCGCGAAGTCCCTGAGTTTATCCAAAAAAACCTAGGCGGCGACCTAAGCAACGCAGTCATCATAGTAGCCACAAGCGACGATAGCCCACTTATGAGAAAATACGGTGCGTTTTGTGCTATGAGCGTGGCTGAATACTTCAAAAGCAGTGGCAAAGATGTGCTATTTATCATGGATAGCGTGACGAGATTTGCTATGGCTCAGCGTGAGATCGGACTAGCTCTTGGCGAACCACCGACTTCAAAAGGCTATCCACCAAGCGTACTTACACTCCTTCCTCAGCTCATGGAGCGAGCTGGCAAAGAAGAGGGCAAAGGCAGCATAACTGCGTTTTTTACCGTGCTTGTAGAGGGTGATGATATGAGCGATCCTATCGCTGATCAAAGCAGAAGCATACTTGATGGACATATTGTATTAAGCCGTGAGCTAACTGATTTTGGAATCTATCCACCGATCAATATCCTAAACTCAGCAAGTCGTGTTATGGGCGATGTGACAAGCAAAGAGCATAGAGCCAACGCTTCTAAATTTAAAAGGCTATTTTCTACTTTAAAAGAAAATGAAGTCCTAATCCGTATCGGAGCCTACCAAAAAGGCGCTGATAAAGAGCTTGATCTTGCAATATCTAAAAAATCATTTATGGAAGAGTTTATGAAACAATCCCCAAATGAGGGTTTTGAATTTGAAGAGATTATTAAAATGTTAGAGCAAATTAACTAATATTTTGATACCAAATATCGCAGAGAGATAATTTTTATAACTTTTACTCTCATTTACTAAATTTTAAAGCAAAATTTATAAAAGTTGTTATAATATTCAAGGATTAAAAAGATAAAGTTTATCCGAATTAAATCGGTAAATTACGAAAGGCTAAATTTGAAAGTATATTTAGACAATAACGCTACAACGATGATAGACCCTGAAGCTTATGAGCTGATGTTGCCGTTTTTGAGTGATAAATTTGGAAACCCAAACTCGCTTCACTCTTATGGCAGCGAAACTCACCCTGCACTTCGCACTGCAATGGATCAGCTATATGCCTGTATAAACGCAAAAGATAGCGACGATATCATAGTCACAAGCTGCGCTACTGAGAGCAACAACTGGGTTTTAAAAGGAATTTACATAGATAAAATCCTAAAAGGCGACAAAAAACGTATCGTCACAACCACAGTCGAACACCCAGCAATCGGCGCTACTTGCACGTTTTTAGAAAGCATTGGCGTGGAAGTTACAAGAATAGATGTCAATGAAGAGGGCGTCATAACAGGAGATGATTTAAGACGCGTTATGAGCGATGATGTCGCGCTTGTAAGCGTGATGTGGGCGAACAACGAAACAGGCATGATATTTCCTATCAAAGAGCTTGCGAGCATTGCTCATGAATTTGGCGCACTATTTCACACTGACGCCGTCCAAGCTATGGGCAAAATCTCTGTAAATGTTAGGGACGCAGATGTTGATTTTTTAAGTTTTTCAGCTCATAAATTTCACGGCCCAAAAGGCGTAGGTGGGCTATATATCAAAGATAGCATGCCTCTTACTAGCTTACTTCACGGTGGCGAGCACATGGGTGGTAGAAGAAGTGGCACGCTAAACGTCGCTGGCATAGTAGCGATGGGAAAAGCACTCGAAAACGCAACTAAATTTATAAAATATGAAGAAAGTCACGTACGCCGCTTAAGAGACAAGCTAGAAGATGCACTTTTAGCACTTCCAGAAGTCACAGTAGTAGGTCAAAAAGAACACCGCGTACCAAATACTATTTTAGCAAGTATAAAAGGCGTTGAAGGCGAGGCGATGCTATGGGATCTAAACCAAGCTGGCATCGCAGCTAGCACTGGTTCAGCTTGTGCTAGTGAAGATCTTGAGAGCAATCCTATCATGGAAGCTATCGGCGCCGATAGCGAGCTAGCTCACACTGCACTTCGTTTGTCACTTTCACGTTTTAATACTGAAGTTGAGATAGACTACGCGATAGAAAAGATCAAAAACGCAGTAACAAGGCTAAGAGCTATATCAAGCAGCTATGCTTACGCACCAGACTGGCACAAATCAGGACTATAAAAATTAAAAATTAGGATAAAACAATGGCTAAGGGAAATTTAATCAGTGGAAATATTTGGGATGAGTATTCACAAAAGGTTCAAGATGCGATGAATCACCCAAAAAATATGGGCGAAATCACAGAAGAGCAAGCTGAGGCTATGGGCTGCACTCTCATCATCGCAGATCACGGTGCTGAGAGTTGTGGCGACGCAGTTAGGCTATACTGGGCTGTAGAAAACGGCACAGAAATCATCAAAGACGCTAAATTTAAGAGCTTTGGTTGTGGTACTGCCATAGCTAGTAGTGATTATATGGCTGAACTTTGCAAAGGCAAAACAGTAGACGAGGCGGTCAAAATCACAAACATAGATGTAGAAAAAGCTATGCGTGACACTCCAGAAACTCCAGCCGTGCCACCACAAAAAATGCACTGCTCAGTTATGGCTTATGATGTTATCAAAGCAGCTGCTGCAAGCTATAAAGGCGTGGATCCTGAGCATTTTGAAGATGAGATTATCGTGTGCGAATGTGCTAGAGTAAGTCTTGGCACGATAAAAGAAGTAATCCGTCTAAACGACCTAAAAACAGTCGAAGAGATCACTCAATACACAAAAGCAGGAGCATTTTGTAAAAGCTGTATCAAACCTGGCGGACATGAGAAAAAAGAGTATTATCTAGTCGATATCTTGGCTGAAACAAGAGCTGAGATGGAAGCTGAACGTATGCAAGCAGTCGCAAATGCTAAGGTCAGCGGAAGTGGACTTGAGAGTGATTTAAGCTTTGAAGAGCTAACAGTCGTCAAACAACTAAAAGCCATAGAAGCTGTCATTGATGAACACATACGTCCAATGCTTGTCATGGATGGTGGAAATATGGAAATCCTCGATATCAAAAAAGACGATGAAAGCGGCAAAATAGACGTATATATCAGATATCTTGGGGCTTGTAGTGGATGTGCGAGTGGGGCTACTGGCACACTTTATGCTATAGAAAACATCTTACAAGAAAATTTAAGCCCAAATATCAGAGTTTTACCAGTCTGATAAGTTACTTGGAGTTAGCACGTTTCTAACTCCAATATTTCTATTTTATTATAAAATAATACATATATTATCTACTTATAATTCTTTTATTCAAATTTAATTAAAAATCAAATATTTATACTAACTTTAAGCTTAATTTTTCAATAAATTAGTTAAAATCGGCGATAAATTCTATATTTAAGGATATAAAATGATTCTAAGTAAAAGCATAGCGGCAAAGGTAACTGCCAGCGTTGTAGCATTATTTGCAATACTTTTTGTTATCTTAACATACATTAACTACTCAGACGCTAGAGATAACTCTTTGGAGTTACTAAATGTTGAAAGAACAAAGGCTATAAATGCTACTCAAACTATTTTAAAAGAAAATATAGGCACAAGCATTGAAGAGATAGAAAATCTAGTAAATTTGATAGCAAAAAGCGATTTGCAAGATGACAATATCTTAAATATGCTAAAAATAGCTAAAGAAACAAGTGGATTTGCGCTTCTTTATCTAGGTATGAGTGACAACGGCGTTGTTTATTACTCAGACGGTAGGACAAGATACCCAGATGCGAACTATGACCCAAGAAAACGTGGATGGTATCAAGAAGCAGTCAAACAAAACAAGACAATCATAACAGATCCATACGTATCAAACAGCACAGGCGAATATACTATTACGATAGCAAAACCACTTTATGTAAACAACAAAATGGTCGGCGTAGTATCAGGCGACTTCTCTACAGTTGAACTCAGCAAAGATATAATCGAAATTGGCAAAGTCGATGACGGCTATATCTTAATCATGAACAACGAAGGCAAAATCCTAGTAGATGCAGATTCAAAATTTATAGGCAAAACTCCAAATTTCACAAAAGAGCTGCTACAAAAACTTCAAGCTAAAGATTTCGATAAATTTGGCAGAGTATCATATGCCTATGAAGATGGCTCACAAAAAATAAGCAGATGCCAACAAACTGGCTACAATAATTGGTTAGTTTGTACAGTTATGGACTCAAACTACTTTGACAAACAAACAGATAAAATTTTAGAAAAACAAATAATCTTGGTTGTTATATTCCTTATTTTTTCAGCATTTACTGTGTGGTTTTTAATAAAAAATTCTCTAAAACCTCTTCATACAATAGTTGATGGTCTTACTGACTTCTTCGACTTCCTCCACCACAAGAATGACAATCCTAAAGTAATAGAGATAAAGACTAATGATGAGTTTGGTATCATATCTAAGCTTATTAATGAAAACATTGCAAATGTTAAATCTGCTCTTGATCAAGATGATAAAGCTGTAAATGAGTCTTTAACTAGAGCTAAAGAGGTAGAGAGTGGAAACCTTAGTGTAAGAATAATAAATACTCCATACTCTCCAGGTCTTAGACAACTAAGAGATGTACTTAATAATATGCTTGATGTATTACAAGCTAAGATTGGTAAAGATATAAATGTTATCCAAAAAACATTTGATGATTTTAAAAATCTAGATTTTACTTCTAGTATATCTGATGCTAATGGCGAAGTAGAAAAGGTAACTAATCTACTAGGTAGTCAAATAACAAATATGCTAAGAGATAATCTAGCTCAAGCAAATAACTTACAAGAAAAAGCAAATGATCTAAAAACTTATGTAAGCTCACTAAATGAAGGAGCTAAATCTCAAGCAGAATCACTTCAAGAAAGTGCAGCAGCTGTTGAAGAGATGAGTAGCTCTATGAACTCTATAAATGAAAGAGCTAGTGAAGTAATCAAACAAAGTGAAGACATTAAAAACATCATTACTATAATAAGAGATATAGCAGATCAAACAAATCTTCTAGCTCTAAATGCAGCTATTGAAGCAGCACGTGCTGGAGAGCATGGTAGAGGATTTGCAGTAGTTGCTGATGAAGTTAGAAAACTAGCTGAAAGAACTCAAAAATCTCTTGGCGAGATAGAAGCTAATGTAAATATCCTAAGCCAAAGCATAAATGAGATGAGCCAAAGCATAGGTGAACAAACTGAAGCTATAAATCAAATCAATCAAGCTGTAGTAAGTGTAGATGAACTAACCAAACAAAATGTTGATATAGCTAGCAATAGCAATAGAGTAACTACTGAAGTAGAAAAGATAGCTGATATTATTGTTAGTGAAGTTAAGAAGAAGAAGTTTTAACGCACAATCTTATACCTTGAGAAAATCTCAAGGTATAAGATTAGAAAAATAAGTCAAATTTAATAATAATCGCATAAATTTATATAAATCATATAATTATTTATATATAATCTCATAATTTAACCGATATTTAATCTACAATAGTATTAAAAAGGAGATATGGATGTGCTAAATTCATCTATTAAATTTACTCTAGCTAGTAGCTTAATAGCTATAAATGTATTAGCTGGAGAAATCCTGACCTATGATCCTGATAATGTGGGGGGGGGGTATAACCCATCTACACTAACAACACCCAAAAAAATCTCACTTTACAATAGTAGTTCTAATATAATGGGTATAGCACCAAGCAATAGCAGCCCTACAGATAATACTGTAAATATATATAGCACAACTACAACAACACAACTAGATTATATCTTTGGGGGATTAAGCAATCTAGATTCAGTCAATTCAAATACGCTAAATATGTATAATGGGACTGTAACTTATTCTATCTTTGGTGGATACGGCAATAGTAATACAAGTTCAGTTACTTCAAACACAGTAAATATGTATGATGGAACTATAAAAGTTGATCTTAATGGTGGATATAGCCAATCTTTAGCTACTAAAAATACTGTTAATATTTACGGTGGAAGTATAAATAGATATATCTATGGAGGAAATACTGCTTCAAGTAAGTTAGGGCTAGCAACAGAAAACATAGTAAATATCTACAATGGAAATATAGGTACTATTTATGGTGGATCTGCTAGTACATCTACTGATAATATTATAAACATATCTGGTGGCATTATAAAAGGCAATGTTTATGGTGGGTCTGCTGGCAATGAAGCAAAATCAAATATTGTAAATATATACGGCGGGGTTATGTATAGTCATATCTATGGTGGATCTGCTAATACAGCTAATAATAATATTGTAAATATATCTAATGGAATTATAAGTGGTAATGTTTATGGCGGTAACGGTAGATTTAGAGCAGATAGTAACACTATAAATATATCCAATGGAATTATAAGTGGTAATGTTTATGGCAGTTACAGTGTGCATTATGCAAATGACAACATTGTAAACATATCTGGTGGCACTATAGAAGGCGATGTTTATGGTGGGTCTGCAGGTTATACTTCAGCCGTTGGGAACACCGTAAACATCTTAGGCAGTCCAACCTTTGGAGCAAATACTATATTGTATGGTGGATTTATAGGAGGCACTTCATCTTTTCAAAATGATATCGCTGAAAACACCCTAAACCTAAAAACTAAAGATATAGTAGTAAAAGATATAAAAAACTTTCAATACATAAACTTCTATTTACCAAGCAATGTAGTTGCCAATGATACTATTTTAACTCTTACTGATACAGGTCAAACAAATATAAGTTATTCTATTTATCATATAGGTGTTGGAGTTATGAGTGGAGATAGCCCAGTATTAAATGCTGGAGATGAGATAACTCTTATAGATAAACCAAATGGTGAACTATTATTGCCTACTTTAGATAATTATATAGATAACATTGATAATCAAAGAGCCTTACATAAAGGAACCATATATCAAGGCATAAGTAATGCATATTCCTTTAGTCTTGATTCAAAGACAAACTCTGAAAACAAAGTAAATAAACTAGTAGTAAGCATAACAAGTGCCCCACCTCCACCAACTCCAATGCCAAGCTATGCAAACCCTAAGCAAAAAGCAATCTTAGAAAGCAGTATCGCAATAATAGGTATGCTAAACTATGATATTATTGATAATATTCTTCTTGATGAAAAGTCTGATGGAATACCTGAGATATTTGCAGTATCTAAAGGATATGATACTAGACTAAACTCAGGCTCTCATGTAGATGTAAGAGGAGCTAATCTAATAACAGGAATAAGCACAAAGGTAAATGATAGCTTTATATACTCAGCATTCTTTGAAGCTGGATATGGTAAGTATGATAGCTTTAATAGCTTTGATAGTGGAGATATAAAAGGAAGTGGAGATAACTCATACTTCGGGTTTGGTCTTATGAGTAAGACTAATCTAGTAAATAACTTCTATATAGATAATAGTATTAAATTTGGTCAAGTTAAGAGTGATTTTAAAAGTGATGATTTTGGAGATAGTAGCAATAAGATAAGTGCTAGCTTTGATTCTAAAAGAGCTTATTATGGATTATCTCTTGGAGTGGGTAATATAATAGAACTTGATAATAGATCAAATTTAGATATCTATACAAAGCTATATTATACTAGAGTAGGAAGTGATAGTGTAGATATGAGTACTAATGATAAATTTAGGCTTGATACATTTAACTCTTTTATAGCTAAGCTTGGAGCTAGATATAATTATGAGATTAAAGAGAGTACTACTTTATATACTGGGGCAGCTTATGAATATGAGTTTGATGCTAAACAAAAAGGATATAACCTAAGCTATAACTATGAGATAGATCCTACTGATATGCAAGGAAGTAGTGGGAGCATTGAAGCTGGTATCAAACTAAAACCACTTACAAATAGTGATAGACTTACTCTTGATCTAGGAATCAAAGGATTAAGCGGTAAGAAAGAAGGTGTGAGTGGTAATGTAGGGATTGAGTGGAGGTTGTAATAACTGACAATCATTTAATATTTATAGATTTAGAAGATGATTTATCTTCTAAATTTGATTGCTGAAGTATTTGTGGTAATCTCTCAAATTCACGCAGTGAATTTGCATTAAATAGACAGGCGTTAGCCCCAACTGGGAAAGGGGTTGGGGGTTTAAGGGATAGGGGAAAACTGTTTGGATGCAAATTTAGAGTTTTCCCCTGTCCCTTAAGAGAAAAAGATTAAATTTATTTGTAAAAAAGTTGCTACACTTGCGTACAGGTTAATAAATCCACTTCTCAATGACATCTGAAAAATAAATTTAATAAAATAGATTTTTTGGTATGAGTTTAGCCTGCGAAATTAATCGCAGACTTTCTGTTAAGCTTTTTTTGGAGTTACAAGCATATTGACATAGCGACCTTCTAAATTCGGTGCTTTGTCTCTTTCTGCAAAGTCTTTTATAAGTTCCCAAATCTTCTCAAGCATCACGACACCAGCTTCTGGAGCCGCCATCTCTCTACCTTTTAGGAATACTCTAAATTTAACGTGTTTGCCCTCGTCAAGAAATTCTTGTGCGTGCTTTATCTTGTAATTTATGTCATTTTGAGCTATCTTGATAGAGAGTTTTATCTCTTTTACTTCGATAACTTTTTGCTTTTTCTTCGCTTCTTTTTGCTTTTTTTCTTGTTGATAGCGGAATTTGCCATAATCCATAATCTTACAAACTGGCGGTTTAGCATCTGGAGCTATTAGCACAAGATCTAGACCCATTTTGTTTGCTATTTCTTGTGCTTCATCTCTACTCAAAACACCATATACTGTGCCTTCATCGCCGACACATCTTACTTCACTAGCACGAATTTCTTCGTTTAGATACACATCTTTTTCTTTGCTCAAATATTCACCTCATTTAATTTAACTTTGATAAACGATAAGAATTCGTCTAAATTCATATCCTTTTGTTCTCTAGCACGTCTATCACGAAGCGCTACACCTCTAGAAGCAACCTCATTATCTCCAAGCACGATTATCATCGGAACTCTTTGTTTTTCTGCTGTTCTTATTTTTTTATTTAATGTTTCATTTTTACTTGAAATTTCACTATCTACACCAAGCTCTAAAAGCAGAGAATGAACCTCTTTAGCATAAGCTAAATGCTCATCAGCGATCGGTATAATCACTACTTGAGTAGGTGCGATCCAAAACGGCAACTCACCAGCAGTATGCTCAAGCAAGATACCAATGAAACGCTCAAAACTTCCCATTATAGCACGGTGAAGCATAACTGGTTGTTTTCTTTCGTTATTTTCATCTATATAGCCAAGATCAAAACGTTTTGGTAGGTTAAAATCGACTTGGATAGTTCCACATTGCCATTTTCTTTTTAATGCGTCTGTGATTTTTATATCGATTTTTGGTCCATAAAATGCACCGCCGCCCTCGTCTATGCCGTATTTCAGCCCTTTTTCATCAAGAGCATCTTTAAGTGCTTTTGTCGCTATCTCCCATACCTCATCATCGCCAACTGCCTTTGCTGGTTTTGTTGAGATTTCCATCTCATAGCTAAAGCCAAATGCACTCATCAAAGTATCAACAAAGCTTAAAATTTCATACACATTTTCTTTGATTTGGCTTGGCATACAAAAGATATGCGCGTCATCTTGAGTAAATTCACGAACTCTAAAAAGACCGTGTAAAACTCCGCTTTTTTCATGTCTATGAACTACGCCATACTCAAAAAATTTAAGTGGCAAATCACGGTAGCTTCTTATGTCGCTTTGATAGACTTTGATATGTCCGACACAGTTCATCGGCTTGATGCCGTATTCTTGCTCGTCAATCACAGTAAAATACATATTTTCTTTGTAGTTTGCATAGTGACCGCTGATCTTCCAAGCATCACTTTTTAGGATTTCAGGACCACGAACTGGCTCGTATCCTCTTAATCTGTGAGTTTTGTATAGTTTATGCTCTAGCTTGCTTCTTAATCTTGCTCCATTTGGCAGCCAAATAGGAAGTCCCACGCCGATATCGTCATCAAAAGTGAAAAACTTCATCTCAGCGCCAAGTTTTCTGTGGTCGCGTTTTTTAGCTTCTTCAATGATACGAATATGCTCTTTTAGGCTCTCTTTATCAGCGTAAGCTGTGCCATAAATCCTTGTTAGCATTTCGCGGTTTTCATCACCACCAAGATAAGCTCCAGCTATTCTAGTAAGCTTAAAAAATCTTGTAAAAATCGTATTTGGCACGTGTGGTCCACGGCAAATATCTTCAAAATTTCCTTGAGAATAAAGGCTTACTACGCCATCTGGAATGCGTTTTAAAACCTCTTGTTTAAGGTCGTCGCTAGCGTATTTTGCAGCAACTTCAGCTTTTGTAGAGTTAAGCTTGACTATATCAGTTTTAGCCAAAGCTAGCTCTTTCATTTTCTTTTCGATCAGCTCTAAATCAGCCTCGCCAAGCTTCTCGCCGCCATTTCCCATAACCCTCATATCATAATAAAATCCATCTTCTATCGCAGGGCCTACAAAAAACTTAGCATTAGGATACAGCTCTTTTATCGCTGCAGCCATCAAGTGAGCACAAGAGTGTCTTATGACATCTAAAGCCTCTTTTGAATTATCAAATAATATCTCTTCGCCACCGTTTCCATCGTAGCTTTGAGTATCAACTACTACACCATTTACTTTATACGCAATTACATCGCTCATTAATTTCCTCTTTTCTACCTATAGCTCTTTCATACATCGAAAGAACAAAATACAAGATTTTATCTAATTGTATTTTAAGTTAAACTGAATTTTAGTATTATTAAAGTTTGGCATAGCTTTTTATTTAACAAATTTGGTACGCTAAATTTAGTAAAATTTGTAGAATTAGGCAAAACTTATGGAGTTTTATTCTAACTCAAATTTGGCTTAAATTTGTATAATTTCTTATCAATTTATTGCAAGGAATATACATGCAAAGAAGAGAATTTATGAAAAAGACAGCAATAGCAGGAGTGGCACTAGCCGCTGGGACTTCACTATTTGGCGCAGCAGGAAAAAGCACAATCACTTGCAAGGGTTACGCAGCTTTTGATGAGAGTGGGGAGCTAAAACCTTGGAAATTTCAAAGAAGAGCCGTGAGAGAAAACGACATTTTATTTGAAGTGAAAGCCACAAGTATCTGTCATAGCGATATTCACACAGAGCTTGGTCACTGGGGCAAACAAACTTATCCACAAGTGCCAGGTCATGAGATAGTCGGAGTCGTGACTGAGGTCGGCTCAAAGGTTACTAAATTTAAAGTAGGCGATAGAGTAGGAGTGGGCTGCATGGTCGATAACGTAGACGTCCCAAGCTTGCAAGGCAAATCAGAGCAATACGACGCAAACACTGTTTTTACCTATGGTCAAAGCTACAAAGCAGAGCCAACTGGCATAAGTCAAGGCGGATATAGCGATTATTTCGTCGTTCATGAGCATTTTGCCGTGCATTTACCAGACGATATCGACTTTAATCACGCAGCTCCACTCATGTGTGCTGGTATCACAACCTACTCTCCACTCATGAAATACCAAATCAAAAAAGGCGATAATGTCGGCGTAGCTGGGATCGGCGGCTTAGGACATTTAGCAGTCAAAATCGCTCTAAGCAAAGGCGCGAATGTCACAGCCTTCACCACAACTCCAAGCAAGGTAAAAGACATACAAAGCTGGGGCGCGGCAGCTGTTGTCGTAAGCTCACCAGATGATTTGGCTAAATTTAGGGCTAAATTTGATTATGTTATTTCAACCATTCCTTATGAGTTTGATATGATGCCTTACATCGCTATGGTTAAGCCTTTTGGCAACTTCACAGTCGTGGGAATGCCTGTAAATTTCAGTCAAAAAATCCAAACTCTAGCTCTAGCAGCCACAAAGGTAAACTTCAACGCTTCACTCATAGGCGATATGAAAGAAACCCAAGAAATGGTGGATTATTGCGCTAAAAACAAAATTTATCCAGAAATAGAGATCATCAAAGCAGATGAGATAAATGCAGCTTGGAAAAAAGTGGTAAATAAAGAGGCCAGATATAGATTTGTCATAGATCCAAAGACGTTTTGATGAGAGCGTTTAAATTTATCCTTTTGCTGATGATTGGAGCAAATTTAATGGCAGGTGAAAAAATCGCGCTAAGCGTGAAAAATAGCAGTGGAATGCAGAGTGAGTTTAGCGTAAGCTTGACTGATAATTCACCAGCTAGTGAGCTTGTAAAACAGCTAAAAAACTCTCCGCTCACGCTTAAAATGAGCGACTTTTCAAATTTTGAAAAGGTTGGAAATCTACCGTTTTCATTGCCAAGAAACGATGAGCCTATCAGCACGGACGCAGGAGACGTGATACTTTATCAAGGAAGCCGTTTTGTGATTTACTACGACCAAAACAGCTGGAACTTCACAAGACTTGGCGTAATTGATGAGCTAAAAAATGGTCAAATAAGCAAAGCTGAGTTTATAAAATTTCTAGGAAATGGCGATATTGAAGCTACTTTGAGAGTGAAAGAATAATAAATGGTGGCCCTAACTGGACTCGAACCAGTGACCCCCACCATGTCAAGGTGGTGCTCTACCAACTGAGCTATAGGACCAAAAGAAGTGAAATTATACAAAAAATTACTTAAATTTGGGTAAAAATACCCAAATTTATTACATTAAATTCGCTTTTATTATCATCGCAAATATAATTACAAACATTATGATTGTCGGCACTTCGTTATACATTCTAAAAAATTTACCGCTTTTAAAACAGCGATTTTCTTTAAATAATTTTAAATAATGCCCCAAACTAAAGTGATAAGCTATCAAAATAACCACACAAAGTAGCTTGATGTGGAAGTATCCAGCCTTCATAAGCTCTGGTTTTGAAAACAGTATTATCGCAAGACCTGTCAAAAGTGTCACGCCCATAGCTATCCAGCCAATACCGTGATAAAGTTTACTTTCTTGGATTTTTACAACATCAGTAAAGCCCTTGTTTTCCATGTGTTCAGCGTGATATACATAAAGTCTTGGCTGATAAAAAAGCATCGCCATCCAAGATATAAAAGCTAAATAATGCAGCCATTTAATCCACAAATAAGTCTCATAACCCATTTTGTTACTCCTAAATAAAATTTCTTGATAAGTCTATCCAACAAATATAAATATTTTATATTATTTTAAAATTTCAGCTTTTCTTTGCTCGAATTCCTCTTTGCTTATAGCTCCATTTTTGTATAGTTCATAGAGTTTTTCCACGTTTTTTAGCCTCTGAGTTTGGTTTAGCGATTTTTCAAAACCATTTAGATCATTGACCTCATAGACCATTTTTGAAGTCAAAAATATATCCACAAGCCACCAAATTCCCCAAATAGCCAAGAAAAAATATCCCACCAAAAACACAGCAGTTATACTTCCAATCCAAAAAAGTAAAAGTTGCAAAATCCCACTAAAAAATTTACCACAATAAATCCTGTGAGCCCCAAATCCACCTAGAAAAAACCATAAAGCATAAGCTATATAAATATTTCTTTGCATCATTTCTTCCTAATGAAACTTTGAATAATGATGATGACAATAGCCACATCGATCATCACATCTGCGAAATTAAACACAGCAAAATCAAACCATTTATGCCAAAATATATAATCCACAACCCCGCCATGCACGAAGCGGTCAAGGATATTCGAACAACCCGCCCCAATAAGCATTCCAAATGCCACCGTGTGCGTCTTTAAAAGCTCCTTTTGACCAAAAAGATAGCCAAAAAGCAAAGCAATAAGCCCAAGTTGGATATACTTCAAATTTGCACCCAAAAACGCAAACATCGAAAACGCCACGCCTTTGTTATAAACTAAAACCAAATCAATAAATTCGCCTTTATATCTAAAACCGTGCAAAAATACCCATTTTATCGCTTGATCAATGGCAAAAATAGCCGTAAAATAGGCTAAAAATTTAAAAATTACCCTACTCATTTAACGCTTTTGTGAAGAATTTTTCAACTTCGCTCATCTTTTTGCTTACTAGATTTTCATCTTTGCCCTCAAGCAAAAGTCTGATGACATTTTCTGTACCAGAATACCTAAATAACGTTCTTATGCCTTGTTTTTTAAGCTCACTTTCTAGCTCTTTTAAGCCTTTTATCTCTTCAAGTGGTTTTTTCTCCACTATCTTTAAATTCAGTAGTTTTTGTGGATATGGTTTGATACAGCCAAATATCTCGCTAGCTTTTTTCTTTTTTGCTAGCAAGCAAGCACTTACTTGAAGAGCCGAAACTAAGCCATCTCCAGTTTTTGCAAAGTCGCTAAATACGATATGACCACTTTGCTCACCGCCGAAATTTGCTCCATTTTCTTTCATCATTTCAAGGACAAATTTATCTCCTACATTTGAGCGAAGCAAGTTTATACCGTGTTTTGAGAGATAATCATCAAGAGCAGCGTTGCTCATCACGGTTGCTACTATCTCTTTTTTGGCTAGCATTTTGTTTTCGTTTAGATAGCTTGCAAGCACGCCAAGAAGCGCGTCGCCATCGATCACTTTGCCATCTTCATCAACCACCACAAGCCTATCAGCGTCGCCATCAAATGCAAATCCTATATCAGCTCTTAGATGCTTGACCTCTTTGGCTAAATTTTCAGGATGCAAGGCACCACAATTTGAGTTTATATTCCCACCATTTGGCGTGTCATTTAGCACGATTGTCTCAGCTCCAAGCTCGCTAAATACAGTCGGAGCGACCTTATAAACAGCGCCGTTTGCCACGTCCAAGACCACTCTTAAACCTTTTAGAGTTAGCTTATTTGGAAATGAGTTTTTGATATGCACGATATATCTGCCAATCACGTCATCAATGCGTTTTGACTGACCTATTTCAAGTCCAGTTTTTTGGTTTTGGTTGATAATCTCATCGTTAAAATAAATATCTTCTATGGCTTTTTCGACTTCCACGCTTAGCTTATTACCAAATCCGTCAAAAAATTTAATACCATTATCATAAAACGGATTGTGGCTCGCACTTATCATGATACCAGCATCGCACCTCATATCTTCAGTCAAAAACGCCACGGCCGGGGTTGGCATAGGTCCGATTTGGATTACATTATACCCAACAGCAGTAAGTCCTGCAACTATGGCAGTTTCTATCATATAGCCACTTTTTCTAGTGTCTTTTCCGACGAGTATTTTATTTGTGATTGAGTTTTTTCTAAAATAAATTCCAGCAGCCATAGCTAAACGCATAGCCATCATCGCATCTAGTTTTTCTCCAGCTTTTCCACGCACTCCATCAGTTCCAAAGAGTTTCATATTTGCCTTCTTTTTAGTTAAATTTGATCGCATTTTATCTAAAATAATATTAAATTTATCCATAAGCCTATATTATTTACATAAAAAACAGAATAGATGATTAAATTTGACTTAAATTCAGATCCATTTAATAATCTTTTAGATATAATTGCCGACTAAAATTATAAAAAAGGTAAGTTATGGCAAACCACAAATCTGCTGAAAAAAGAGCAAGACAAACTATAAAAAGAACTGAGAGAAATAGATTTTACCGCACAAGACTTAAAAACATAACTAAAGCGGTAAGAGTTGCAGTAGCAAATGGCGACAAAGAAACTGCATTAGTAGCACTTAAAGATGCAAACAAAAACCTACATAGCTTTGTTAGCAAAGGTTTCTTGAAAAAAGAAACTGCATCAAGAAAAGTTAGCCGTTTAGCAAAATTAGTTAATACTATCGCTGCATAATAATTAATGTTAGCAGACAAACTACAACCATTCATCGATCGCTATAATGAGCTAAATAGTTTGCTTAGCGATCCCTCAGTCATCAGCGATATTTCTCGCATGACTAAGCTCTCAAAAGAACAAAGAAATATTGAACCCATCAAAGATGCGACTCATAAGTATTTGCAAATTTTAAATGATATAGAAGAGAATAAAGCACTTTTAGAAGATCCAGAGCTTGGAGATTTGGCTAAAGAGGAGTTAAAAAACCTTGAAGTCGCATTGCCAGAGCTTGAAGAAGAGATAAAAGTCTTACTTCTACCAAAAGATCCAAATGATGAGAAAAATATATATTTGGAGCTTAGAGCTGGAACTGGCGGAGATGAAGCTGCCTTGTTTGTAGGTGACCTTGCAACTGCTTATATCAGATACACTGAGCAACGCGGCTACAAATATGAAATAGTAAGCTCAAGCGAAGGAAGTGCTGGCGGATACAAAGAGCTAATACTTCTGATAAAAGGCGATGGAGCTTATTCAAGACTTAAATTTGAAGGTGGAACTCACAGAGTCCAAAGAGTCCCAGAAACTGAGTCTCAAGGCAGAGTTCATACCTCAGCTATCACAGTTGCTATCATGCCTGAAGTCGAAGATAGTGAGATAGAAATAAATCCAAACGACCTTAAAATCGATGTCATGAGAAGTAGCGGACATGGCGGACAGTCAGTTAATACCACAGATAGCGCCGTTCGTGTCACACACATCCCAACAGGACTTGTAGTCGTCAATCAAGATGGCAAAAGTCAGCACAAAAACAAAGACGCCGCTATCAAAGTCTTAAAAGCTAGACTTTATGATATGCAAGAGAGCGAGCGTAGAGAAAAAGAGAGTAAAGAGCGTAAAGACCAAGTCGGAACTGGCGATAGAAGTGGTAGAATCCGCACTTACAACTATCCGCAAAACCGCATAAGCGACCACCGCATAAACTTAACTCTTTATAGGCTTGACGCTATTATGGCAGCTGGACTATTTGATGAGATTATCGATCCACTCATCGCTCATCACCAAGCTGAGGCCATAGCAAATGCTGGACTCTAGCCATTTATGACTAGAGAAGAGCTTCTAAAACATATCCATACCAAATTTAAAATCACTCCAGATTTTCCTTGGAAAACTTATCCAAATTTCGCTGTTTTCAGACACAAAAGCAATGAAAAATGGTTTGCACTTCTCATAGATATAAATGCCTCTAAACTAGGACTTGACTCTGAAGAAATCATAGAAGTGCTAAATATCAAATGCGAACCAGAGCTTACAAAACTATTGCCAAATGGTAAAAATATCTTCACTGCTTATCATATGAATAAAAACAACTGGCTATCCATAAGGCTGGATAGCACAAAGGGCGCGATGATCCACGACTTTTTAGACGATAGTTTTGAGCTGACAAAGTAAGCCAAATTTACTCTTTACTAGCTGATTTTAAATAATCATAAATATAACTTTTGTAGCTTTTTACAAGCTCTTTATTCTCACAATCATCCACGCCACCACAAAGTTTTTTCATCGCATAAATCGCCTCAAAATGCTCGTTTGGTTTAATTTGCATAAGCTCAAGTAAAGTAGCAGTATTTAGCCCAAGCTCTCCAAGATCATCCCAGATTGAAGCATTTATCTCTTTGCTACCTTTGACGTAAAATCCGGTTATAAAAAGCTGATTTTTGTATGGCAAATTTAGATCTTTTTCTTTAAATCCGAGCAATCCTTGGTGATCTCCAAAATACGCAAAGACATAAGGCTTTTTGCTACGTTGCATAAATTTATCAAAATCCATAGTCGCATTGCTAAGCTCTATTTGTCTTTCGTAGTAGTCGCTAAGCACAGTGTTTTTTAGTCCAAATTTAGGCTTTTCGTGTCTATTGTACGGGACATGCTCATTTATCGTTGTCGCATAGATAAAAAGCGGTTTGCTACTAGAGTGCAATTCATAAATTTTTTTTACACATTTGCTAAAATTCTCACTGCTAAGATGCCATAAATTTTTATATCCTTCACCGTTATCGCAATCCAAATTTGACGGATGATAGTACTTATCCACGCCCAAATCCATATAAGCATTATAAACATTGAAAAAATTTGGCAGCAAAGGATTTAAGGCGACTACAAAATACCCTTGCTCTTTTAGAAGTTTAGGGAGAGAATATTTGATATGTTTGGTTCCACTGTAAAAAATCGTCGATGAGCCACTCCCAAAATCATCAGGATTAAGCCCAGTAAGTATCTCAAACTCACTTCTAAACGTCTCTCCGCCAAAAGTATGAACCCTATTAAAGGCTTTAAATTTAAACTCACTACCTTCAAACATAGGGACTTGCTTTAAATTTGGCTCATATAGCGATGCATCAACTGTGCTTTCTTGCAGCCACAACACCAAATTTGGCTTTAAATTTGAGGTTTTATAAGGCTTCACATCTCTCATTTTTTCTTTGAAATATTCATAATTATCACCAAATTTAGGCGAGCTATATTCCAAGCTTCCAAACGACATAGCTAGATTCATACTTATCTCTTTTGCGTGAGGAAATGTTTTTGCCCAGTGCTCTTTCATAAGTTTTGTTTGGATCAAAAACGCATCTAAGAAAATCAAAAATATAAAAAACACCAAAAAGCCAAAACGTATTTTAAAGCTTGATTTTTTAGTATTTCTATACGCCCAAACCCCATACCCTAACACCAAAATATAAATCAAAATGATAAATATAAGGCTTTTATATTCAAACACAATAGGCCAGTTTGAAACATCAAAAAATACTAAAAAATCTGATATAAAAAGTGGTTTTTTATAAAAATGATATGTTAAATTTGAAAGATAATAAACACAAATCGTAAAAATAGAGCTAAAATTTATAGCTCTTAGCCATTGTCCGCTTAAAACAAATGCTGCCGAAAAAATCAGTAAAAATTGTATTGTGTTAAAGATTAACGCATAGGGGGGGGTAGCCTTGTATCTTGCTACAATAACCATGGCAAATATAAACAGTGCAAATGTAAAAAAATGTGAGATATACTTTTTCAAAATTTAAGCCTTTTTATAAATTAAAAAGGGCTATTCTAACCAAATATAGCACAAATATACATTAAAAATTTACACAATATAAGATGATTTACAGCTCTATCTCAATACCTACAGGACAATGGTCGCTGCCAGTTATATCGCTTAATATAAATGCGTCTTTGAGCCTACTTTTGAGATTTTGGCTGATGAAAAAGTAGTCGATTCTCCAGCCGACATTTTTGGCTCTTGCATTAAATCTATAGCTCCACCAAGAATATGCATCACTCACGTCACCATGAATAAACCTAAAAGTATCGATAAACCCCGATTCCAAAACGCGGTCGATCCACGCTCTTTCCTCAGGCAAAAATCCGCTTGTTTTGGCATTGCTTTTTGGATTTTTTAGGTCGATTTCACGGTGAGCTGTATTGACATCTCCGCAAAATATCACGCCTTTTCCTTGCTTTGTTAGCTCATTAATATAGGCTAAAAATTTATCATAAAACTCCATTTTGTGGCTAAGTCTGTCATCACCACTTTGTCCGTTTGGAAAATAGATATTAAAAAGCACAATATCGCCAAATCTATGCTCCAAAACCCTACCCTCATCATCATCAAAAAACTGCGATTTGAAGCTCGCACTCTCAAATTTAGCCAAGCTCATAACTCCACTATATCCGGCTCTTAAACCCGAATTTACACTTATATTTTCAAATCCAAGATTATAAACTTCGCTTGGCACTTTATCCGCGCTGGCTTTTATCTCTTGAAGTCCAAGAAAATCAGGATTTTGCTCTCCTAGCCACGCAAAAGCGTCTTTGCCCACGACTGCTCTAAGCCCATTTACATTCCACGAAATCAGTTTCAAAAATTTATCCTTTTATTTTTATTATAACTTTAAATTTAAAATATTTTTTTAAATTTACTAAGTATTAGCTGCGTAATTACCAAAACGTTACTAATAAAATTTATAATTCGACACTTTTTATTTCAAAGGATCATTGTGTCTATAAGCTCAAACAAATTTACCTTATATTTTGCGCTGTTTTTAACCTTGCTAAACTACAAATTTTTCGCCTACACTTTTAGCGTATCAAATTTGACAAATGACATTTTAGTTTTGGTCGCGATTCCATTTTTGATATTTGCTTTGATGGGCGTAGTTTTTGGGCTTTTATTTGTGCCGTTTCTCACCAAACCACTTAGCATTTTTCTAGCTGTCGTTGGCGTGATTGGCGCGTATTTTATAAATACTTATGGCACGATACTTGATAGCGAAATGATAAGAAATGCCGTCCAAACAGACACAAAAGAGGTGCGAGACTTGCTTAGCCTTAGTATGTTGCCTTGGCTGATTTTAGCCATTTTGGTCGTGGGTTTTATAATAAAAGTTAAAATTGTCTACAAACCATTTTTCAAAGAGCTTGCAGCTAAAGCTATTTTTGTGGTTTCATTTTTGGTTTTATTTGGCGTAGTTTTTGCCGCGCTTAGCAAGGATTTGGTGCCATTTTTTAGAAACCACAACGACATTAGATTTTACACCACGCCATTTTATCCCTTGTATTCAACTATCAAATTTAGCAAATCGCTTGCACCAAAAGAACCATTTAAACAAATCGGACTTGATGCGACCAAGAATGATGATACAAAACGCCTTTTTGTCTTTGTGCTTGGCGAGACTGCGAGAAGCTTTGATTATTCGATAAATAACTACTCTCTTCACGATACAAACCCATACTCAAAAGCAAATGATTTGCTTAGTTTCAGCGATTTTAGCTCATGTGGGACAAGCACAGCTATCAGCGTTCCTTGTATGTTTTCTAACTTCACAAGAAGTGATTTTAGCCCAAGCAAAGCCTCAAATACTGGCAATTTACTAGACGTCTTAAAAACCGCAAAAGTAAATGTCTCATGGCTAGGCAACAACTCTGGCTGGTGTAAAGGAGTTTGCGATAGGACAAGTGACTCAAGAGATTTTGGCGGAACGGATTTTGATGAAGTTATGCTTGAAGATGTACAAAAAAAGATATCTGACGCAAACGAAACTTCATTTATCGTTGTCCACCTCCAAGGCAGCCATGGGCCGACATATTTCAAACGCTACCCAAAAGAGTTTGATAAGTTCAAACCCACTTGCGACACTGCGACTTTAAAAGACTGTAGCCACGAGCAGATCGTAAATACATACGATAATACCATTTTATACACTGATTATATAGTAAATAAAATCGTTGATATGCTAAAAAACAATACCAAATTTGAAACTGGGCTATTTTATGTGAGCGATCACGGGGAGAGTCTTGGGGAAAATGGAATATACTTGCATGGTATGCCTTATGCTCTAGCACCTGAATTCCAGACCAAAGTCCCTGCAATGCTATATTTAGATGATGAAACAAGACTTGAAAAGCTAAGAAATTTAAAAGATAGCGAGCTTTCACAAGACTATATTTTTAGCTCAATTCTTGGATTTTTTGGTATCAAATCAGAGATTTATAATCCAAATTTAGATATATTTGCCAAATAAGGAAACCCATGAGAAACCAGCCAAAATACAACTTTTTTAAAAACACAAACTACGCAGTTGATGGTTTAAAAGACATCATCAAAAACGAAAAAAGCTTTAAAATAGAGCTTTTTTGTATAATTTTGCTTGCGATTTTTTCACTATTTTTGAAGTTGAGCCTAGCTCTTCATCTGCTTTTAATCAGCTCACTTTTTGTGATTTTGATAGTTGAGGCGATAAACTCAGCTATCGAAAGATGCGTAGATCTAGTCACAAAAGAGTATAACGAGCTTGCCAAAAAAGCCAAAGACGCTGGAAGTGCAGCTGTTTTTTTAAGCATTAGCTTGGCTAGTTTGATTTGGATTTTTGTCTTAGGAAGTCTGATTTGGTAATAGAGATTTTCAAGCAAATTTTAGGCGAAAAAAAGGTTGCCGTGATAGAGTTTTTAGCCAGCAACGCCTATGAAGATGGCACCATAAAATACAAAATAACTGAAATCTGCTCCGAACTAAATGTAAGCAAACCAACAGTCATCGAAACCCTAAAACTACTCGAACAAAAAGGCGTAATCAAAAAAATCAAAACCGGAGTTTATAAGCTCACTTTAGAGCCCCAAAAGCTGCAAAACCCCCAAATGCTCGGCTAAAATTTTAACACCAAGTGCTATAAGTATCACGCCGCCTAAAATCATGGCCTTACTCTCAAGCATATCGCCCAAAACCCTGCCAACAAAGCTCGCCGCCACACACAAAATAAAGCAAACCGCCCCGATAATCAAACAGGCTTCATAAATATTTGCATCACCAAAACTAAGCGTCACACCGACTGCAAGTGCGTCGATACTTGTGGCGATTGCTCCAAGCATAAGCATTCTGAGATTTAAATTTAGCGAACACTTAGGATCCATATCCTTGCTCTCTTTTATCATTTTTGCACCCAAAAACGTAAGAATCACAAAAGCGATAAAATGATCTATCGAAGCTATAAATTTAACAAAAGCAAGCCCAAAAACATAACCAACAGCTGGCATAATAGCCTGAGCCAGACCAAAAATAAACGACATTTTTAGCACGTCAGCCAAATTTAGATTTTTACACCTTGCACCATTTGCCATGCTTAAAGCCACGCTATCCATAGCTAAAGCAATAGCCAAAAAAATGATTTCCATTGATATCCTTAAATAAAAAGGCGTAATTATATCTTAAATTTTATTATGATAAAATTAACGCCATTTTGGCAAGGATTTGAGTTGAAAAAAAATATTGTAGCAGAGTTATTACTAGTTTTTGTGGCGATCTCTTGGGGCGGGACGTTTTTGCCTGTGGCTGAAGCGATAAAGAGTATAAATGTTTTTAGCTTTTTGTTTTGGAGATTTTTACTGGCCGTTATTTTGATGTATATTTTGACGATAAAAGTGATTAAATTTGACAAGATTTCCATTCTTTGTGGCTTGTTTTTGGGATTTTGGCTATTTGGTGGATTTACTTTGCAAACTTACGCGCTCAAATTTACTTATAGTTCCACTGTGGCTTTTATCACTGGGCTAAATGTCGTTGTAGTGCCATTTTCTATGCTTATATTTTTCAAACAAAGCGTCAATAAATTTGCATTTGCAGGTGCTTTTATAGCCATCATTGGGCTGTATTTTTTGAGCGGAAATGAAGGGCTTGGATTTGGGCTTGGAGAGAGTTTGGCTATAATTTGTGCTATTTGCTACGCCTTGCATATCGCATTTACTGGGGTTTTAGTACAAAAATGCAACATCTATGCCATGGTGGTTTCTCAGTTTTTTGCTGTGGCGTTTTTGTGCTTTTTGGGCGCGGTGTTTTTTGGGGAAGATAATGCTAAAAGCGTGCTTGGCGGGCTTGAGTTTAGCCTTGAGGCAGACTTTTTGATAGCCATTGTTGTTTGCGCTGTTTTTGCCACAGTGTTTGCGTATTTCGTTCAGACATACGCCCAAGTCTACACCACACCGACCAAAACTGCCCTAATCCTTACTCTTGAGCCAGTAAGCGCTGGGATTATCGGGTATTTTTTTGGTGGGGAAGTTTTGAGTATGGCTCAAATTTGTGGTGCTGTGGCGATACTTTTTGGGGTGCTTTTTAGCGAACTTGGTTCAAATTTAGTCAAAAACTCATCTATAAAATTAGACTGATTTGATTTTATAGATGATTTGAGTTAGGAAGAAAAACAGAGTCGCGACCAAAATAATACTAGCTCCACTTGTGAGATTATATGTGAAGCTAAGCCAAAGCCCAACAACTGTAAAAAATGCCGACGTAACAGAAGATAAAATCATCATTACACCTAAATTTGAGCTAAATTTCTCAGCGACAAATGGAGGAATAGTAAGCAGAGCAATAACCAAAATCAGCCCCACAACTCTTATAGTAGCCACCACGCAAAGTGCCATTAAAGCAGTTATTGCATAGTAAAAAACGCTAGTTTTCACGCCACGTAATTTTGCAAACTCACTATCAAAACTCACAGCGCAAATTTGCCTATAAAATAGCAAAACAAAAAGTATAAAAATAACGTCCAAAATAGCCATAAAATACAAATCACTCTTTGGAACAGCCAAAATCGAGCCAAAAAGATAACTCATCAAATCCACATTATATCCAGGCGTAAGATCGACTAATATAATACCAAAAGCCATACCAAAAGCCCACAAAGCCCCGATAATGCTATCGACTCGCTCTTTGTTTTCCATGCTTATAAATGCTATCAAAAGCCCAAGAGCTACAGCAAAAATACTCGCTCCAAGAAGCGGTGCAAATCCCACAAAAAACGCCAGCCCGATCCCGCCATAAGCCCCATGTGCCACGCCACCAGCTATGAAGGTCATTTTGTTTATGATAGTAAGCGAACCAATAATCCCACAAGCAATGCTTACTAAAATGCCAGCTATCAAAGCATTTTGCATAAATTCATAGTTTAAAATCGCATCTATCAAAGTGTTCTCCATTTTGTGTTACAGCCACATTTTTTTAGGGCAAGTTCGACGTCACAAAAATGCTCGTGGTTGTGACTTAGATGATTGATAAAGGCTTTATTATCACGAAATCCACCAACATCGTGCAAAAATATCTTTTTATCCACGTAAGCGACCAAATTTGAAAAGTTCAAGGCCATATTTATATCGTGGCTTACCATTATTATGCCTGTTCCTTGCTTGTTTATTTGGGATAAAATAGAGTAGATTTCAGCCTGACCACGTGCGTCTATACTGGCTGTTGGCTCATCTAACATCAAGACTTTTGCATTTGCTTGGAGCGCTCTAGCGATATAAACTCTTTGCCTTTGACCGCCACTGAGCTCACTTATACGCCTATTTGCAAACTCCTCCATACCGACTAAATTTAGAGCTTTTAGAGCCTCTTTTTTGTCATTTTTACTATAAAAACCAAATATTTTTTTATCTATTCGCCCCATCAAAACGACTTCTAAAACGCTGATTGGAAATGCCGCATTTACTGGTATATTTTGCGGGACGTAGCTTGTGTCTGCTTTTTTAGGGTTTTTGCCACCGATCAAAATCTCGCCGCTACTAGGCTCCAAAAGTCCAATCATAAGCTTTAAAAGCGTGCTTTTGCCACTTCCATTTGCACCGATTATACTAAGAAAATCTTTCGTATCATACTCTAAGCTTACGCCGCTTAAAACCTCGCTATTAGCGTAGCTAAAGCTCACATCTTTTATCTGTATTTTCATAACACAATTACTTTATTTGACACCATAAATACTCCAAGCTAGCCGTTTCAAAGCTAAATTTGAAAGTTATTTTAGCGTTTTTAAATTTAAAATCCAAAATTTGCACTAAAATGACTCTTTAAACGCCCTTATAGTCTCTTGCATACTGCTCATCCAATCGCTTGGTAGCTGGTCGATACTAACTACTTTTGCACCAGCTTCTTTGGCTATTAGCAAGGCTGATTTTTTAGAAAACTGAGGTGAGACGAATATCACTTTTACGCCCTCTTCTCTAGCTTCACTTATCAAGCTTGCAAGCTCTTTTGGTTTGGGCTCTTTTCCCTCTACTTCGATAGGGATTTGCACTAGATTATAACGCTTTGCAAAGTATCCCCAAGACGGATGATAAACTATAAAATTTCTATTTTCAAGCCCATTTAACTGCTCTTTTGCAAAACTATCAAGCCCATCAAGCCTGACTTCAAATTTAGCCAAATTTAGCTCATACAAAGCCCTATTTTGTGGATATTTTGCTATTAGTGCGTTTGCTATATTTTTTGCTTGGATTTTTACTAAAACTGGATCAAGCCAGATGTGTGGATCAAGGCTAAATTTAGCATTAGCTTCATCTTTTTGGTGGGTGTGTTTTGCGTGTTCTTCTTCGCTCTCATTTTCATGGTGAGCGTGATTTGACATTGGCAAATACTCTACATTTGCACCAGTTTGGACTATTTGCATATTTGGAAAATTACTTACTAATTTGCTTAGCCAAACTCTCTCATAATCCATTCCAGCGGCAAAAAATATATCACTTTTTTCTACTAATCTCATCTGCTCGGGGCGCGGCTCATAAGTATGCGGATCTGCGCCACTTCCTACCATCACATTTACCTCCACGCTATCTCCTGCGATCTGCTCTACAAAGTATTTAGTCGGCAAAATGCTTGCAGTCACGACTGGTTTTGCATAAATACTTATGGCAAAAAAGCATAAACAAGCTAGGAATTTTTTCATTATATAATCCTTTTAAATTTGATAAAAATTGCGAAATTATATCAAATGCAACTTAGTTGCAACTTAACTTTTTATCATAAAACAAACCACAATCTTAAATTTTAATTTTTTTTATGTTATCATACTAAAAACTTTGGATAAAGATATGGATGGAGCAACTTTTTTAAACGAACACTCTATAGCGCCGACGCCCATTCGGGTCAGCATCATAGAGATTTTACAAGCCAATGATAAACCCATAAGCTATGATGAATTTCTTACAAAAATCAAAGCAAACAAAACGACTATCTATAGAAATTTAGATATTCTTTTGGATAAAAATTTGATTATCAAAAATGAAATAGACCATAAAAGTTTTTATGAGCTTGCAGACCACGCAAAAGCGTATTTCGTCTGCGAAACTTGCCATAAACTTGAAGAAATAGAGCTTCCAAAACTTCCTGGAAAAAGCGTCAAAAGCGTAGTTATAAAGGGACTTTGTGAAAAATGTAGTTAAAAATTTAATAGCTTATTTGGGCTTAAGTTTATTTTATATACAATTAAATTTCATCTTAACAAGAAAGGTAAATTTTGGAAAATATCTGGGATAAAAAGTCAAAATCATATCCAAAATTTACAAATAGCTTGAGCGAATTCCAAATAGAATTTTTTGATTTTTTGGGAAGCTCTGGGGTTGATTTTAGCTCCAAAAGTGTCGTTGATATTGGGTGTGGGACTGGAGTTTATACTCTGTATATAGCCAAATTTGCGAAGTCTATTTTAGGCGTGGATACAAGCCCAAAAATGCTAGAAATCCTAAACCAAACAGCGAGCGAATTTGGGATAAAAAACGTCCAAACAAAAGTAGGAAGCTTGCAAGAAATCAGCGAAAATTTTGATATTTCGTTTCTTACTATGTCACCAGCCCTCAAAGATGAAAACGACTTTGCAAAGTTTTTAAGTCTTGGCAAAACTAGAGTTTATATGAACTGGCAAGCCCAAAGAAGCTCAGATTTGCTTGAGCCGTTTTTTGCTAAATTTGGTAGAAAAAACTCCCAAAATACGGCTTTGAAATTTGAAAACTACCTCATAAAAAATAAAATAAACTACAAAAGCACTGTTTTAGAAGAGTTTAGAACCGCCAAAAGAGATTTGGCAGCGACATTCGAAAACGTGCTTTGGCATCTTGAGATCAATGAGTGTAAATTTGACAAAAACGAAGTCTTTGAAGAGTTAAAAAATTTAGTAAAAGATGGCTTTATAGAAGAAAATTTAAGCTCATCAATGAAAGTTTTGGTATTATGATAAAAACGCTATTTTTGGTAATCTTTTTGCTTATTTGTCCAGCTTTTGGCGAAGTAAGAAGCACTATGTTTACGCCTATTGTAAAAATGCCAAAATATGATAAAGAAAAAGCCTTGCTTGGCAAAGCTCTTTTTAGCGATATAAGGCTTAGCACGGATAAAAAAACATCTTGCGAAATGTGCCACAATATCGTGCAAAATAAGAGCCTTACATCAAACAATATGTACCCAAACCCACCTACTTTGCTAAATGCGTATTATAATTTTTTGTACTCATTTGATGGTTCACAAAGAGATCTAAAAATCAAGATAGAAGACTCTTTTTTAAATCCCACAGAGCTTGGAAGTAGCAAAAAACTAATAATAGAACGCATAGAAAAAAACCCAAACTATAAATTTAAATTTAACCACCTTTATGGCGAAGTGACTTTTGAAAATGTCGTTGATAGCGTTTATGAGTTTATAAAAGCGTTAGTAACGCCACTTAGCAAATTTGATATGTATCTTGATGGCAACGAAACTGCCTTAAATAGCGATGAAAAAAAGGGCTTTGATCTCTTCATTCAGTACGGCTGCTCGAACTGTCACAACGGCATAAATATAGGCGGAAATATAATTAGCAGGTTTTTATCCACAGACAAATATCACAAAATACTCATAAAAGTGCCGACTTTGAGAAACATAGCAATCACAACGCCGTATTTTCACGATGGCAGCAAGTCATCACTATACAACGTAATACAATTCGCAGATAAAATTTTAGTCAGAAAACATATGAGTAATGAAGAGTATGAATACTTGCATAAATTTTTCCTTTCTTTAACAGGTCAAACTCCGGAGATATTATATGAATAAAAAATATAGCATAGGCAAAATCGTCGTTGTCCTCATAATCACACTTAGCATCGCTTGTGGATTTTTTATACTACAAACCAGCAATCTCATCATCAAAAACCACGAGTGGAACTCAAAGATTTATGAAATAGATAATATCAACAAAAAAATAGATTTAGAGCTTAGTAAAGAGCTTGTTATGGTAAATTTCGATAACTTAAATATAAGTATCAAAAAAATTTATGAAACTCTATCAGAAATGAAAAACTCAAACGACTTTACCAAATTCTTTTTTATCGCAAAAAACAAAGAGTTATTCGATCACATAGAAGCCATATTCAAAAAAAAATCAGACCTCATACAACAGTATCAAACGCTAAAATCCCTAAACGGCGACATAGTCGTATATCTTGGAGAAAATCTTAAATTTACTAAAAATATAAACATCACAAGTGCGCTTTATTCGAGTTTGATTTTAAATAAATTTGGTATAAAAATAGACGAAAAAACGTTTGAAGAAGACTCAAAAAGGCTTTTAGAAAATGTAAAAGACACTGGCAGTATCGACTATATATTTTTAACAAAAATCAAAGATGCAATAGACCATCTACACACATTTTCTAGTCTAAATATCAAAAACCATGAGCTAAACATAGAGACAAATTTAATCCTTCTAAACAAGGCTTTAGATGAGTATTTCAAAGAAAATACACAAACTATGGTTATGGCTATATTGCTTTTATTTTTAATTATTCTTATCTCATCTATTAGAAATATCTATCTAAGCCAAGCAAACAGAACGAGCGTAGCGACTATAATGCAGTTTAGAGAGCTTATCAAGCTAGCTCCAGACTCTATCGTCATGATAAATAAAAATGGCAAAATAACATACGCAAATGAAGCTTTTGAGCTGCTTAGTGGATATAAATTTGAAGAGGTTAGAGGACGCAATATCGCATTTTTAAGCAATAACGCCCAGCACCAAAACACATACGAAACAATACTAAAAAATATCCAAACAAAGCAATCTTGCAAGTACGAAAACTTCATCTCAAAAACCAAAAATGGCATACTTGCTTATGGAAATATTGTAGCTGTTCCTAGCTTGGATAGCGATTTTGACGTAAATGGAGCCATAATACTGCGAAAAGATACAACAAGAGAGAGGCTCATCACAAAAGAGTTAAATTTCAAAACCCAGCAGATCAAAAATACCTCACTCACAGACAGATTAACTGGACTTGGCAACCACATCGCACTTATGGAAAGGATAGATGACAAGAAAAAAGGTATTATTATTTATATCAACATCAATCACTTTACAAATTTAAGATTTTTTTACAAAACCACCACTGTGGATCTGATACTTGTAGCTATCGCTGAGACTTTGAAGCTTTGTGTTGATACTTATAAAATGAACTCAACCATATACAGAATCCAGCTTGATGAGTTTGCTATATGGTATGATGGAAATAATGTCCAAAAAGACATAGAATACATAGCAGAATACATCAATGCAAAAAACATAGATATAGCCACTGATGATGGTAGGGAAATTCTACCAAATATTGATATAACAATGGGTATAAGCACAGATCAAGACACGCAAAACACAAATAGACTAACCCAAGCCATACTAGCTCACCACGAAGCAAAAGCAAACGACCTTACAGTAGCGTTTTATCAAGACAACAACCAAATCGAACAACAATACCACAAAAACCAGCTCATCACTAGAATGATCCAATACGCTCTAAACCAAAATAGCGTTATAGTAGAATGTCAAGGAATATTCGATGTCCAAAGCAGCAAAGAGCCTAAAATTTGGTCGTATGAAACCTTAATCCGTATAATAGACAAAGACGGCAAGATCCACTATCCAGGCGAGTTCTTAGACATAGCCAAAAAGACTTCGCTCTACACAGCACTAACCAAACAAGTCATAAACAAAGCATTTGACCTTGTTGAAACCTTTGAAGATAGGAAGTTTTCGCTCAACCTTTCTAGTATCGATATGGTAAATGAATCAGTCAAAAAACTCTTCATGCAAAAGCTAGAAGCTTGCTCAAATCCAAATCACATAACAGTAGAAATCCTAGAAAGTGAAGGTATAGACGACTATGACTCTATAAATCCATTTATCGAAGGTATCAAAAATCACGGCTGCAAACTAGCTATAGATGACTTTGGTAGTGGATATTCTAACTACTACCGTATGCTAGAGCTAAACATCGACTACTTAAAAATCGACGGTTCAATCATCAAAAAACTACCATTTGACGAAAATGCAAGAAGCGTTGTTCAAACTATAGTTGAGTTTTCAAATAGACAAGGATACGACGTAGTCGCAGAGTTTGTAGCAAGCACTGAGATTTTAGAACATATTAAACATTATGGTATAAAATACGCGCAAGGATTCTTGCTTGGCAAACCAACCCATCCAAAAAACATTGACTAGATAGGAATTTATATGCATGATGTCATCAATGGCGCTGTTAAATTTATGGAAGAGGATTTCTTAGAGCATAAACAACTCTTTGAAAGTCTTGGAGATAAGCAAACGCCTCATACGCTTTTTATCGGTTGCGCAGATTCTAGAGTGGTTCCAAATTTAATCACAAACACGCTTCCTGGCGAACTTTTTGTCGTAAGAAATATAGGCAATATCGTGCCGCATTACCGCGTGAGCGAGGAGTTTTTGGCTACGACTTCAGCCATAGAATACGCTATAAACGTCTTACAAATCAAAAATATCATAGTTTGCGGACATAGCAACTGCGGTGGCTGCCAAGCCTTGTACGATAGCGAAGAAAAGCTAAACAAAGTCCCTACTGTAAAGCGTTGGCTAGCACTAATTAGTGATATCAAAGATGAAGTTTCAAAATACAAAAACCTGACTCCAGCCAAAAGAGCTTGGATAACTGAACGCCTAAATATCATCAACTCAACAGAAAATCTCCACACATTTCCATACGTAAATGAAAAAATACAAAGCGGAGAGCTAAAAATTTATGGTTGGCACTATATCATCGAAACTGGCGAAGTATACAACTACGATGAAAAAACAACAAGCTTCCAACTACTTGAAAAGAGCATAGACTATGACAAAATTTATAACCAAATTTTTGCTGATTTTTAGTATCTGCTTGTCTGCTTACGGACAAGATAAAGATAAAAATCTTATAGATGTAATAACCGAAATCAAAACAATAAATCATCAAATTTTGATTATCAAAGATCAAAATAAAGACAAAAATGGCACAAATCAAGAGCTAGATGCGGTCACTTTGAAAAAACAAAGGCTTTTAGAAAGCATTTCGGTTTTTATCACCAACTACTCAAAAGCAGATATAAAAGAATTTGACTCCTTAAAGCAAACGCTAGATAAAAGGATAAAAAACTACCAAGAAGGCTCCAATAAATACATACAAACCAAAATAGAAATCCTAAGCCTAGAGATCAAATCTAGCTTTTATAACGCTATGCTAAGCTTAAGCAACGCATTTAAAGCAAACGCCGATCAAAGCGAGATAAACTCCATACTCCAAAACGGTATTATATCGGTTCAAACAGACAGCTATCATGATTTAAAAGCTCTAAAAGACAGTCTAAGCGAAACGAACAAAAGCGATTTTAGCGACTTACTGCTAAATTTAGATATCCAAAAACAAACCTACGAAGAGATCCTTAGCTACCTAAGCAGCCATTCTGATTTGCTAGCTAGCAACTTTTTATTTTCAAGCCTAAATTTAAAAGTCGTGATAAACTACATAAATGAGCTAGTACCATTTGACACAAACAAATTTAACTTTGGCAAATTTATACTAATTATTGCTATATTTGTGTTTTTTATATCTCTTCGCAAATCGCTTTCTAAGATCATATTTGTGCTATTTACCATATTTTTACACAAAGAAAAGATAGAAAACCAAACCCTAAGAGAGCAGTTCATCTCTATCATAAGAAGACCGATTTCAGTGTTTTTGATAGCGTATTCTGTCGATGTGTGTTTGAGCGTATTTTTCTATCCAAGCCCAGTTCCTATAAGGATCGCAAATTTATTTGTCATCATCTACATCGTGCTTATTTCGTGGCTGTTTGTCGGAATGCTTGATGGCTATGGCATGGTCGCACTAAGCAAATTAGCTCAAAAAAGTGGCCGCAAAGAAGTGGTAAATTTAATCATTAAAATTCTATATTTTATCATTATCATTATAGCGATTTTGATGATTTTAAGCAGGCTTGGATTTGATATAAGCACGCTTATTGCTTCACTTGGTATTGGTGGTCTTGCTGTAGCTCTAGCTACAAAAGACATCATAGCCAACTTTTTTGCTTCGATTTTGCTTTTGTTTGACAACTCATTTAGTCAAGGCGATTGGATAGTTTGTGCTGGAGTGGAAGGGACTGTCGTCGAAGTAGGACTTAGAAAGACGACTATAAGGACATTTGACAACTCCTTAGTATTCGTGCCAAACTCAAAGATAATGAGCGAAAATGTCAAAAACTGGAACAGAAGAAAGATAGGCAGGCAGATAAAAATGAGTATAGGTCTGACCTATTCTAGTACTCCAGCACAGATAAAAGAGTGCATAAACGAGATAAAAACTATGCTCCAAAACCACCCAGGCATCGCAAAAAGTGGCGAAGACAGCGCCCTAAACTCAAAAGACGTCAGATTAAAATATAAGCAAAATATGGTCTCAGTAGATGACCTAGCAGGGTACAAAAGCAACCTTTTTGTAGTCCTTGATGAGTTTGGCGATAACTCCATAAATATCTTGATATATTGCTTTAGCAAAACTGTGATTTGGGGAGAGTTTTTAGAAACCAAACAAGATGTAATGCTAAAAATCATGGATATTTTAAGCAAGTATGAAGTGGATTTTGCATTCCCATCTCAAAGCTTATATATTGAAAAATTACCAAAAATTGAGTATGATTTTATAAATTCAAAGGAGAGTAAAAATGCGTGATGAATTTGATGAAGTAGAAGATGAAGAAATAGACGAAAACTATGACGATGAGGGCTTTGACGAAAAGTCAAACGGCTATGATTATAATTACGATGAAAACGACTATGACTACGACGATAGTGATAGCGATGAGGAGACTTATGAGTATTAAATTTAAGCTCAAACGAGCTTAAATTTAGCTGTATATTTTCTTTAGATTTTCTAGTTTGCTACTTGCATTTAGTAGGAGCATATCGGCTATGACTAATCTTGCCATAGCTGTAGCTACCACGCTTCCACGCACGCCGATACATGGATCGTGTCTTCCACGTAACGCACATATCGTATTTTCGCCACTTAAATTTAGCGTTTCTTGATCTTTAAATATGCTTGGAGTTGGCTTGAAGTATGTTTTGATCACGATTTGCTCGCCATTGCTTATGCCTCCAAGTATCCCACCGCAGTTATTTGAGCTAAATTTACCATCTCTCATTAAGTCGTTATTCTGACTGCCAAGCATTTTGCTAGCCTTAAATCCAGCTCCGATTTCTACGCCTTTTACGCCGTTTATCCCCATCATGGCTTCAGCCAATCTCGCATCAAGCTTGTCATAAAGCACCTCGCCAAGCCCAGCAGGAGCATTATTTATCACAGTTAGCACGCTAGCCCCGATGCTATCGCCGTTTTCTTTGGTTTGAAGTATGAGATTTTTACCAGCCGTGTCAAGCTCCTTATCAAGGGCGAAAATCTCGCTCTCATCAGCAAAATCAAAATCCAAGCCCCTAGCCTCCAGATCGCCTATACCAAAAACTCCACTTCTCACGCTCACGCCAAACTCGCCTAAAAGCATCGCTGCGATTGCCCCACCAGCCACTCTTACTGCTGTTTCTCTAGCTGAGCTTCTGCCGCCACCCCTGTGGTCACGAATACCAAATTTAGCAAAATACGTGAAATCCGCGTGTCCTGGACGAAATAAATTTTTGATATTGTCATAATCTTTTGAGTGCTGGTTGGCATTAAATATCGCAAAACCTATTGGCGTCCCAGTGCTAAGACCATCAAAAACGCCACTTAGTATCTGCACTGCGTCAGCTTCTTTTCTGCTAGTTGCGTATTTGCCACCTGGTTTTCTTTTATCAAGTTCGCTTTGCAAAAACTCAGCGTCTATTCTAAGCCCAGCAGGCACGCCGTCCAAAATACCGCCAATAGCCACGCCATGGCTCTCGCCAAATGTAGTTAGTCTAAATTTGCTCCCAAAAGTATTCACTCTTCAATCCTTTGTAGCACAATAAGCGCCGCACTTTGCTCTGCTTCTTTTTTGCTATTTCCACTTGCACGCGCCAGCTCTTTTTCGTTTAAAAAAACCGCCATTTCAAAGATTTTTTTATGATCTGGTCCACTTGAGCTAATCAGCTCATATCTTGGAGTTACACCAAATCTAGCTTGAGTTATCTCTTGGAGCGCTGTTTTATAGTCCTTGCCAAGGCTTTTTAGATCTATGCTTTTGTACTCTTTTTCTAAGATTTTTATGAATATTTCTTTGACTTTTTCAAGCCCACTTTCTAAATAAATCGCACCCATTACCGCTTCAAAAGCGTCACTTACTAGGCTTGGCTTATTTCTGCCGTTGTTGTTTTCTTCGGCAGTTGAGAGATACAAAAAGCTACCCAAGCTTATCTGAGCGCTCAAATTTGCAAAGCTTTTTTCGCTCACTAAAGCAGCTCTTAGCTTACTTAGATTTCCCTCATCTATATTTTTAAATTTTAGATAAAGATACTCGCCGACTATTAGATCTAGCACCGCATCGCCCAAAAACTCAAGGCGTTCGTTGTTAAAAGCTGCTTTTGTGCTTTTGTGAGTCAAAGCCTCTTTTAGCATATTTTTGTCTTTAAACTCGTAGTTTAAAAGTTTTTCTAGATTTTGAAATTTATCCATTTTGCACCTTCATTGCTTCGTTTATATGTCAAATAATAAACACGGATTTATCTTAAACTGTAGCATTTTAGCTGTATCTCTGCCACCATCTCCACCTTTGCGTTGGATTGTGATTTTGCCAAATTTGATTGAACCCTGTTTGCTTACGCAAACTTCACCATTATAAAAGTTTATTACTTCATTTATTGGTTTTAAAACCCATTTTACCACATCGCCACTTATTCGTAAAATTACCAAAAACCACTCACTAGCAAACTGACCACGTCCTTTTAAAATATCACACAAAATCATCGCTTGATTATCTTTAAACCATTTTAAAAATTCATTTTGTTCGCTATCGCTAAACTCATCTACAAACATCCGTTTTTTGTTTTTACTACCTTGTCTTGGTGGTAATTCGCCTGTAAAAAGTGCTAAAAGCTCATAAATATGTTGTGGAATTTGCCAAATTTCATTGTAACTTTTGAGCCACCTTTTATCGATTTGATTAAAGCCTCGTGGGTTTGAAACTAATTTAACTTGTATATTTTGTATATCGACAAGAGACTTTAGCTTTATTTGAACACTTATTGAGACTTGAATATCAGCTTTAAATTGCCCTTTAATCTTTTGAGCTTTAACAAATTCTATCTCATTTAAATTATAGCCCATTGCCAAAAGCCACGCACGAGCCAACTCATTAGTTTCCCACGCATTAAATGTAGCCACGGCAAAATCTTCATTTTTAAACCCGTTTTTTGCCGTTTGTGAACCAAGTTCTACTTTATCCATTTATCAACCTTTTTACTATAGCTTCGATCACATTTACACTCATTGCATTACCGCATTGTCTTAAAATATCGCTAGTTTTTAAATTTACTATTTTGTCATTTAAATTTGTCAATTTATCAAAACCTTGCAGTTTTAAGGCTTCTATGCTGCTTAATTTATAGAGTTCTCCTTGAAATACATATAAAATCCCCTGTCTATCTCTTCTAAGAGTAGGACAAGTATCTTTATATATTCTTAAATCACTCTGTCTAGTATCGACTATCACGAAATCATCTGCTAAGATTTCACTTAAATTTATACGATTTTTATTGTATTTATTATTTATATATTTTACAAAAGTTGGACTTTGCTTATCAAATTTATTTTCTACTTTTGGGCTTAAAAAATCTTTTAACTCAGATTGCTTTTCTACCAAATCATCAAAACTAAAATTCTTTTCAATATCATTCCTAATACCAATAAAATATATGCGCTCTCTACTTTGGGCTAATCCAAATTTTTTTGAATTCAATACTTTGTAGCTAACTTTGTAACCACAGTCTAAAAGCAATTCATTTATGATTTTTAATGTCCGACCTTTATCGTGATTTACAAGTCCTTTTACATTTTCAAGTATAAAAAAACTTGGTTTTTTAGCTTTTAAAATATCTACTATATAAAAGATTATTTGCCCTTTTTCTTGATTTTGTAGACCTTCTCTTTTGCCATTTATACTAAAACTTTGGCAGGGAAAACCACTTATTAAGATATCAAAATCTATCAAATTTTGTGGATTTATCGCTGTAATATCACCCAAATTTAGTTCACTTTTTGTATTGTAAAAAGTAGTATAGGTATTTATGGCTTCTTTGTCAATCTCACTAAAAGCAAGACATTTTAAACCGTTTAACTCAAGTCCTAAACGACCACCACCAATACCAGCACAAAAGTCTATAAAAGTCATTCTTTTACCTTCATTGCTTCGTTTCTTGCTAGCGTGTCGCACTCTTCATTTTGCGGATGTCCGTTGTGGGCCTTGACCCAGTTCGCACTGACTTTATGTACTGATAAAAGCGTACAAAGCTCTTTCCAAAGCTCTACATTTTTTACGTTTTTAAAGCCCTTTTTTATCCAGTTTTCAAGCCACAAATTTATCGCATTTGCCACGTATGAGCTATCTGTGTATAAATTTACTATACAAGGCTCTTTGAGTGCTTTTAGCCCTTCTATTACAGCTTTGATTTCCATTTGATTGTTTGTCGTTAATTTTTGCGAACCGCTTGCTGATTTTTTGAAATTTCCATACTCAAGTATGTACGCCCAGCCACCAGGTCCTGGGTTTCCAAGACAGCTTCCATCGCTAAAAAGGCATATCGTTTTCACTACTCTCCTTTGTTACTTGAGTGCTTATTTTCACGCTTCCAAGCCTAGCGCAGTTTGGACATCTGTAGAAAAATAGCGGATAAGTCGTCTTGCATTCATTGCAAAAAAAGTTAAAGCTAAGAGTTGCGTTTATGCCGCTTTTTTTGGCGCTATTTAAGACGCTTAGGTTGAAATCTTTGATCTCCACTTCATCATCTATAAGCCCTTTTGCTTTAAACAGTGCCTTAAACTCATCGTCACCCAAATTTACAGCTTCATTTAGCCAAAAAACAGTGTCTATAGACTGATTTAGACTTGGGAACTCTTTTAAGCCACTTAGTGGCTCGTGATTTTTAATAAACTGCTCCAAAGCCACTCTTTTTAAAAGTGGAAATTCAGAGCTGAGCTTTAAAATCTCATCTATTTTTTTGGCAAATTCCATTTTTTGTGAGCAGACGATGAGAGCCTTTGTATATGCCACTTCAGCGCCCACTTCAGCGCCTTGCTCATCAAGAGCGTCAAGTGCCTCAAGGCAGTTTTCATACATTTTTAGCTTTTCATAAACCACGCTTAAAAATCTAAGAGCCTCATCGTTTCTAGGGCTTAGCTTTAAAGCCTCCAAAAACACATCGCTAGCTCGCTTCAAAAATCCAGCTTTTAGATAAATTTTACCCAAATTTACCAGCAAAAACTCTCTTTGCTTTTTGTCTTTTACCTTGCTTAAAGCTATCAAATACACGCTTATGGCTTTATCAAAATCCCCACTTTTAGAAAAGGTTGATGCCAAAATCCCAAGAGAACTCACATCTATGCCAAGCTCCAAAAGTAGCTTTTTGTGCTCGTCGCTAAGACCCGTTGTTTTTTCAAATTTTTTGACAAATTTTTCTATATTGTGCTTCTCATCTTTCGCACCCAAAATGCCCCAAACATAGCTCAAAACAGCCACTAAAAGAAGCACGCCAAAAAGAACAATCACGCCAAAAATAGGGTCACGATACCCCACAAAAAAGAAATCCAAAGTCGCTAGCCTGTGTTAAATTTAAGCCCATTATAGCAAAGAGTTGGTATAATCTCGCTTATGATAGAACCAAGTAGCATAGAAAATTTACTAAATACCGTTGATATAGTCGATGTCGTGGGCAACTATTTGCCACTGAAAAAATCAGGGCGAGATTTCGTGTGCGTATGTCCGTTTCACAATGACAAAAACCCGTCCATGCACGTAAGCTCATCAAAAGGGATATTTCACTGTTTTTCTTGCAAGGCTGGCGGAAATAGTATCAAATTTATCATGGATTATGAAAAATTAAGCTACCCTGAAGCCATCGAAAAACTAGCAAATATGTACAACTTCACGCTCTCATACACGACTAGCAAAAACGAAGTCGTATACGACAAAAAAATACTAGAAAATCTAAATTTACACTACAAAAGTTTGATTTACAAAAATAAAGAAGCACTTGATTATCTTCATCAGCGTAAAATCACAGACGCTTTGATAGAAAAATTTGAGCTTGGCTGGGCAGGAGATAACCAAAACACACTAAATTTACTCCAAAATCTAAACATAGACCCAAAAGAAGCCCTAAACGTCGGCGTAGTCAAACAAAACGAAACCGGACTTTACGCAAGCTTCATCAACCGCATAACATTTCCTATCTACAATCATCTTGGCAAAATCGTAGGCTTTGGAGGTCGCACGATAAGTAATAATCCTGCCAAATACGTCAATAGCCCACAATCAGCGATCTTTGACAAATCCAAGCTATTTTACGCTTATGACAAAGCCAAAAACGAGATTTTTAGCAAAAATGAGATAATCATCTGCGAAGGCTACATGGACTGCATAATGCTCCATAGCGCTGGTATTAGCAACGCTGTAGCTGTGCTGGGCGTGGCTCTGACTGAGAAGCATATTCCGCTTTTAAAGCGTGGCGATATCAAGGTCGTTTTGTGCTACGATAGCGATGAAGCGGGCGTAAATGCGGCGTTTAAAAGCTCAAAGCTTCTAGCCCAAAATGAAATAGACGGCAGAGTTGTTTTAATAAGTGGTGAAAAAGATCCAGCCGACATGGTAGCAAACGGTAAGTCTGTAGAGCTCAAAACCATGCTTAGTGGCGGCGTGGAGCTTGGAGAGTTTTATATAAAAACCCTTATCAAAACGCTAAATCCAAAAACTCCATTAGAGACCGCAAAAGCCCTTGAAAACGTGCAGGAATTCACAAAAAGCCTAAATGAAATCGTGGCGAACTCTTATACTCCACTTGTCGCCTCACTTCTTGGGCTTGATCCATCAAGTTTCATGCTTGGAAATGGCAAATTTAGATACAAAAGGCAAGAGAGAAAACCTGAGACTTCAACACCCAAAAAAGACCTTTTGGAGCTTGCAATACTAAAAAATATGTTAGCTAGCGATAAGTTTTTCGAGCTTGGCAAGAGTGAGCTAAGTGCGGATATGTTTTTATCTCATCCTGAGATTTACACAGCAGTTGTGGGGGCAAAAAATCCAAATAATCCTTGCATTAGAGAGCTTGAGCTAAGCGATAATTTAGAAATTTACGCAGGGCTTGATGAGTTCAAAAAAGCTCTAAATATCCTAAAATCTAGCTTTTGCGATAAGGCTATAAAGCTCCTTGCAAGCAGCAATGATGAGCAAAAATACGAAAAAATCGCCAAGCTTCAAAATCTCAAAAAACAACTAAAAGGAATCTAATGAAACGTAAAAAATGCCTTGCGCTTTTTAGCGGTGGGCTTGATAGTATGCTGGCAATTAGGCTCATAAGCGACCAAAATATAGCCGTCCATGCCCTAAATATCGACATCGGCTTTGGTGGCGATAAGGATAAATTTGAGCTGATGAAAAGACGCGCAGCTATGGCTGGAGCTAGTTTTGAAGTGATTAATATGAGAAGCAAATACCTCCAAGACGTGCTTTTTAGCCCCAAATTTGGCTATGGAAAGCAGTTTAATCCTTGCATTGACTGTCATGGATTTATGTTTCGCACGGTTATTTCTATGCTTGAGCATTACGGCGCTGATTTTGTCATAAGTGGCGAAGTAGTCGGTCAAAGACCAATGAGCCAAAGAAATGACGCTATGGTTCATGTCAAAAATCTAGCCTTAGATAGCGATGATATCGTGCTTCGCCCACTTTGTGCTAAGCTACTTAAACCAACCAAGCCAGAGCGTGAGGGCTGGGTCGATAGAGAAAAACTCCTTGGGCTAAATGGTCGTGGCAGATCGCCCCAACTCGCCCTTGCTAAAGAATTTGGTTTTGAAGACTATGAAAGCCCAGCAGGCGGCTGTCTTTACACAATGGAAAGCTTCTCAAACCGCATTCGCGACTTTATTAAATTTGATAAAGAGATGAGTGAAGACGACTTGCAAAGCCTACGTTATGGTAGACATTTAAGGCTCCCAAATGGCGCTAAAATGATAATCGGTCGCGATGAGAGTGATAATCTCGCCCTTGAAGCGTTAAATTTAGATAAAATGAATAGCATAAACTTTGATCTAATCGGCGCTCATTCATTCATATCAAAATATGCAAACGATGATGATTTGACGCTTGGAGCAAGGCTCGCTCTGACATATACCAAGTGCGAAAAAGGTGTGAAACACACAGCCACAATCGGACAAAAAGAGCTTGAAATAGAGCCATTTGAGAGCAAAAACGCAGCAGCTGAGTTTTTCATCAAATGAGTTTTAAAAAAATCTATATCGAAATCAGTGATATTTGCTCTTGCAAATGCTCGTTTTGTCCATCGCCTATGAGAGTGGAGCATCGTGGCGTGATGAGTTTAGCACTATTTGAGCGAGTTTTATCTCAAGTAAAGCCACTTTGCAAACGCATTTGTTTGCACGTCTTAGGCGATCCACTTGAGGTGAAAAACTTCAAAGATTACGCTGATTTAGTGGCTAAATTTAGGCTTGAAATCGACCTAGTCACGACTGGCAAAAATCTCAAAAAAGATAGTTTCGCCCTGCTCTCTTCGCCACCATTTCACCAAATTTCACTCTCTTTGAGTGCGTTTTTTGATGAAAATAACCATTTCAAAGAGGATTTCATCTCAAATTTACTTGCGTTTTGCGACTACAGTGTCGCCCAAAAAAGCGATGTTTTTGTAAATTTAAGAGTGCAAAGTGAGTTTTTGCTAAACCAAAACCCAAAAATGCTAGAGCTTTTTGACTACTTACAAAACCATTTTGGATTAAATTTGCAGCCAAATTTAGATGAGATAAAAGCAAATTTCCAAAGCCAAATTTACCCTAAAAACACCAAAATCCGCCTAGCTAGAAAAGTTTTGCTAAACTTCAAAACCTCATTTAACTGGAAAAATGGGGACGCAAACAGCTCACAAAAACGCTGCCACGCACTCACTCATCAACTAGCCATTTTGAGCGACGGGACAGTCGTGCCGTGCTGTATCGACTGCTTTGGCGTGATAAATTTAGGTGATATAAAAAGCTCAAATTTAAACGAAATCCTAAACTCAAAACGAGCCTTAGACATAAAAAATGGCTTCCAAAACGGCGTCGCCAACGAGCCACACTGCCACAAATGCACCTATCCAATCGGCGTAAGTTAATATTATAAATTCCGTGCTACAATCAGCTAAATTTTATAAGGATAATCTATGGAAAACAAAAATAACTTTGCGTTTTTAAGCATTTCGATTGTCACTGCTTCTATCATTTTAGCAGTTGGTCTTAGCGGAATAGTGCAAAAAGACAGTAGCATAAGCGTGCGTGGACTAGCGCAACGTGAGGTGCCAGCAGATTTAGCCGTATGGCAAATGAGCTTTTCTTTGGGAGATAATGACCTAAAAATATTGCAAAAAACCATACTAGAAAAAACCAAAATCGCTGAAAATTTCTTGAAAAAATATGGCTTAAATGCTGAGGATTACATCGTCCAAGCCCCATCTATCACAGATAATTCCATAAATCCATATATGGACTCCGAGAGAGTTCGCTACACTTACATAGCCAAGGTAAATTTGCTAGTGCGAACTAATAAAATCCAAGATATCAAAAAAGCTCAGGCAAACTCGCTCGACCTTGCAAGTGATGGTATCGCAATAAGTCAAGAGTATGAAAACAGGATTTCGTATGAGTTTACTGGGCTTAATGATATAAAACCAGCGATGATAGCCGAAGCGACTAAAAATGCAAGAGCAGCAGCCGCTCAGTTTGCAAAGGATTCAGGAAGCCAGGTCGGTAAGATCAAAAAAGCAACCCAAGGGCTATTTAGTATCGAAAACGCAGCCGTCGGACTAGAAGATACAAAAAGCATAAGAGTCGTCACACAAGTCGAATATCTGCTAAAATAAAAGCCAAATAAGCCACTTCGTAAATTTACGCTTGTGGCTGTTTCCGCCTTATATTTTGCTCGTATTACCATTTATTTTTGTGGATTTTGTCTGCTATTTTAATCTCTTTTTGTTTTAAATTTGGTGCTTTGTCTGATTTGTATCCGATAGCTAAAAAACAAGCCAATTCATAATCAGCTGGAGCGCCAACTACTTGTTTGACATGCTCGCTCTCATCCATGATCGGTATATGCAACGCGCAAGCCAAACCCTCTGCAGTAGCCCCAAGCATTATATTTTCTATCGACGCCCAAGCCGACGCGAAATAATTCAAAGAGCTTAGATTTTTTGGTTTTAGCAAAGGACTGCCAATCTGCCTAAAAAACGGCAAAACCAAGCAGTTGCTCTGCATTAGCATACGTTGTTGTTTTGGCATAGCATCGACAAACATCGCATACTCATCTTTATCCATAACTTCAGCTAGATCACTTACATTGCTTTTCGTAAAAGAAGCGATATTACCCTCAATGGGCGCTAAAATTTTGATTATATTTTCATATCCACGCACGACTACAAACTCTAATTGTCTCAAATGGTCATTTGACGGTGCTTTTAAGCCAGCACCAAGTATCTTACTCAAAACCTCATCAGGCACTTCTTTATCGCTAAAATCCCTAACCGTTCTTCTGTTTTCTAAAACCTCATAAAACTCCATAATTTTTTCCTTTTAGTTGATTTTTTCTTCAAGATTTTTTAGTATTCTTTGCAAATTTTGCTCAAATATCTTTATCTCAGGCTCGCTAAATCCAGCGTAAAATATATCGCTCATCTCTTTTGACATTTTTTCATACTCATTTTCTAGCGCCTTTGCCTCATCACTCAAAACGATAAGCACCTTACGCCTATCTTTAGCATCAAAAGTCCTTGAAATAAGTCCTAGCTTTTCCATATTATCTAGCATATTTGTCATCGTTGTTTTGGCAAGTCCAGTTTTTGCAGCTATTTCTTGGATAGGCATATTGTCTTGCTTCCAAAGCACTGAAAGGATCCGTCCTTGAGCACCAGTAAAGGCTGTGATGTTGTTTTTAGCTAAAATTTGAGCGACGATTCTGCCGTTAAGCTGTTTGATTTGTGAAATTAAAAATCCACCTTTGTATTTCATAATATACAACCTAAATTAATTTTGTTTAGTATATTACTATTTAGGACTATTTGTCAAGGGATTTTAGTGGTTTTAAAATTTAAAGTACAAATTTACTGTTTTACTTCCGTCTAGCTAGTATGCCAGATACAATGACTAAAGCAAGAGAGATAAGGTGGGCTTTTAGTATCTCTTCATCAAAAAACAAAACAAGCAAAAACGCCGATAAAACAGGTATCACGAAGATAAACAAAGCTGCAAAAGACGCATCCAATTCGCGCAAAGCTTTTATCCAAAACAGATATGAAATGCCGTTTAAAAATATACCATTTATAAGTATAAATCCCCATTCGCTCGCACTTGGAAGCCTAAACTCACTAAAAAATAAAACGCTAAAAAATGAATAGATAATCGCACTAAAAAAGTAAATAGCAACTGCATTTTGCGGATTTATGGCGACTCTTTTGCTAAGCACTGAAAAAAGCGCAAAGCTAAAAGCCCCCAAACAAACTATCAGCAAAGCACTCACGTTACTAAAGCTAAAGCCAAGCAAATCCCCCTTACTAAGCACCACAAAAGTACCTAAAAATCCAAGCCCTAAGGCAAAAATTTTGCCTGAATTTAGCCTTTCATTTAGCAAGATTACTGACAAAATCACGATAAAAATCGGCCAAGTGTATTGCACGGCTAGGACTTCTAAGCCACCAGCTTTTTGATAGCCAAAGTACAAAAGCAAATAGTAAAAAAAGTCTAAAAATCCAAGAAAAAATAGCAAAGCATAAGTCTTAGGCTTATACCGCGCAAGCCCATTTATATCGCCACTTATCAAAGCAAAGAAAAGCACAGACAAAGAAGAAATAATGCTCGAATAAAAAAGGTATTGATGATGATCCAAGCTCACACCAGCAAATTTAGTAAAAACTGGTATAAACGACCACAAAACAATACATAAAATCAGGTAAAAAACAGCTCTCATGAAATGCTTCTAAATGGTAGTAAATTTGGTGCCAAATTAGCACCAAATTTTTAGATAAAGAGTGAAAATACCACGCCACACACGATTAACGGGATATTGAAAAATATAAAAGTAGGCACACAAGTATCATAAATGTGGTTGTGTTTGCCGTCCGCATTTAGACCAGAAGTAGGCCCAAGAGTGCTATCACTAGCCGGACTTCCAGCGTCCCCCACAGCAGCTGCTATACCCACAAGCAAGATGATAGCTGGCACGCTAAATCCAAGACTCACGCAAAGTGGCACATAAATCGCTGCGATGATAGGAATAGTCCCAAAGCTTGTCCCAATACCCATAGTCACTAAAAGCCCGATCACTAGCATGATGATCGCCCCGCCAAGCTTGCCACCGCTCACTGCACTTGCGAAGCTTATTAGCTCAGCTATGCCGCCAGTTTCGCGGATGACATTACCAAATCCGGCAGCCACAAGCATCACAAAAGCGATAAACGCCATCATAGCTAGACCTCTTTCCATGACTTTATCCATTTTTTTGTACTCAATACCACCGAAAATAATCATAAAAATAAGCCCAGCCAAAGCTCCAAGCGGAAGCGAACTACTCCAAATTTGAATACCAAAAGCAAGCACCGCGCCACCTAGCACAGACCACTCTTTCGCACTCATTTTTAGATCTTTTGTCGCTTCAAAAAGATCTTTTGATTCTTCTTTCGTTTCACCGTAAATTCGTGGTTTTCTGTAGTAAAACACAGCCAAAAGCAAGCCCACAAGCATAGCCGCCCCACCAAGCCACATAACTGAGCCAATATCGCTTATTTCTACGTTTATGCCGTTATTACCAAGCTCTTTTTTGAGTATGTTGTGAAAAAGCAGACCAAAACCCACAGAGATACTCACATACGGAGCTTGAAGCCCAAAAGTAAGAGCGCACGCCACAGCTCTTCTATCAATGCCGATTTTATTCATCAAAGCAAGAAGTGGAGGGATAAGAATAGGTATAAAAGCGATATGCACAGGGATTAAATTTTGTGAAAAACAAGCAAAAAACGCGACACTTAGCACAAACCAAGTTGATTTTTTGCTGATAAACTTACCGACATAGTGTATCAAAATCGGCGTTAGATTACTCATACCAATGGCAGCTGCCAAAGCCCCAAGAAGTATGTAGCTAAGGGCAGTTTCAAGGTTGCCTTGCATACCGCTGATGAGTAAATTTGTAGTCTCTACCAAGCCCTTGCCACTGATCAGCCCAGCACTAATAGCCGAAATCAAAATCGCCAGCAAGACATTAAAACGCATCAAACACAAAACACACATAAGCAAAACGCTTATCAAAACTGGATTTGTTAGAAGCATAAATTTCCTTTTTGTAAGTGATTATAAAGGTCTTATTATACATTGATTTGCTTAAATTTAGAAAATATTTACTATAAAAACTAGCTTAAAAAGTCTGTTTTTTTATTTTTAAACTTAAATTTGCTAAAATGCACCAAATTTAAATTTAAAGGTAACTTATGAGAAGTGATAACATAAAAAAGGGCTACACCAAGACACCTCATCGCTCGCTTTTACGTGCGACAGGACTTCAAGACAGCGATTTTGACAAGCCATTTATCGGCGTTGCAAATAGCTTTATAGAGATTATTCCGGGGCATTTTTTCTTAAATAAATACTCTGAAATTTTAAAAGACGAAATCCGCAAAAACGGCTGCGTGCCTTTTGAGTTTAACACAATCGGCGTGGATGACGGCATCGCTATGGGGCATGAGGGTATGCTCTACTCACTCCCAAGCCGTGAAATCATCGCTAATTCAGTAGAAACTGTGATGAACGCTCACTGCTTAGACGCTCTAGTATGTATGCCAAACTGCGATAAAATCGTGCCTGGAATGCTAATGGGAGCTTTGAGAGTAAATGTGCCAACCATCTTCATAAGTGGTGGACCAATGGCTGCAGGCGTGGGACAAAACGGCGAAGCACTAGATCTAAACTCGGCTTTTGAAGCTGTTGGCGCGTATGAAACTAAGCAGATAGATGACGCAAAGCTTAAATTTATCGAGTGCAATGCTTGTCCAGGTGGGGGAAGCTGCTCTGGAATGTTTACGGCTAATTCTATGAATACACTTTGCGAAGCTATGGGCGTCGCACTTCCTGGAAATGGCACGATTCTAGCTCTAACCCCTGAGCGTGAAGAGCTTATCCGCAAGGCAGCGCGTAGAATCTGTGAAATCGCCCTTGATGATCGCTATAAAATCCGCAATATTGTCAATGAAAAAACTATCAAAAACGCAATGGTAGTCGATATGGCTATGGGCGGTAGCTCAAATACCATTCTCCACATGCTAGCAATTAGCCGTGAAGCTGGAGCCCCACTAGACATAGCTAAGCTAAACGACATAAGTCGCAGCGTCCCACACATCGCCAAGATCGCTCCAAGTCTTCCAAGCGTACATATGCAAGACGTCGCCAGAGCTGGCGGGCTAAGTGCTGTGATAAACGAAATAGCTAAATTTGATGCGAATTTACTAAATCTTGACGCGCTTACTATCAGCGGCGAAAGTCTTGGGGAACGTGTAGGAAATGCCAAGATCTTAGATGAGAACGTGATTCATACAGTAGCAAATGCTTACTCAAAAGTCGGCGGTCTGGCTATTTTGTTTGGTAATCTAGCCGAGCAAGGATGTGTGATCAAGGCTGCTGGAATCATCGGCGAGCGTAAATTTAGCGGTAAGGCAGTTTGCTTTAATTCCCAAGATGAGGCAATCGCTGGAATCTCAAGTGGAAAAGTAGTAAAAGGTGACGTCGTCGTCCTAAGATACGAAGGCCCAAAAGGCGGTCCTGGCATGCAAGAAATGCTAAGCCCAACAAGCCTAATAGTCGGTCGTGGTCTTGGAGCCGACGTAGCGCTCATCACTGATGGCAGATTTAGTGGTGCGACTCGTGGGCTAAGTATCGGTCACGTAAGCCCTGAAGCTGCTGAGGGCGGTATGATAGGACTACTAAAAGACGGCGATATCATCGATATAAACGTAGATGAGTTTAGCATAAATGTGCGTTTGAGTGACGAAGAGATCGCTAAACGCGCTAAAGAGTGGAAATACGCTGGAAAAGTTGTAAATAGCAGGTGGCTAAGACAATACCAAAAACTAGTCACAAACGCAAGCAACGGCGCAATTTTAGAAGCTTAAGATTTAGATGTATAAAAATTTAGGGCAATTTTAGCCCTAAATTTTGTGTTGTATTTTTTATTAAGGAAAGTAGATGAGAGAAGTAAAATTGATAGAGAATGAAATTTTAGATTTAAAAGATTTTTTAAACAAAATTGACAGACTAGAAGATATTTTAAACGAAGATAACTTAAATGAAGGTAATGTAAATTTTATTTTTCAAGACAATAATTATAAAACATCTAAGGTTTTAAAAAAACTAAACTCTCATAAACTAAATAAAAAAATAGATGAAACTACAAAAATTTTAGATATTTTACTTAAATTTAAGGCCAGAAAATCTTAAAAAAGCAAAAGAAAACATAAACAAACAGATAAAACTCTTAAATACTCAAATAGACTTATTAGCCAAAAAAGAAGAAGCTAGTAGCATAAATGATCTAAAAAAGATAGGAAATAGCTTTTTGGAAAATGAGGTTTTTTTATATGAAAAAGGCTATTACTACACAAAAGAAAGTATAGGGTTTCATTTAGGAAAAATATTTAATTACCACTTGACTAAATTTGGGCGTTGTATATTAAAGAATATATTATCATTAACACCTATTTTTATTTTCATTGGATTTGCGAGTGTATTGCCGTATTTTTTAGCTGAAAATTTACCCATTCCTTCCATTGATAACGTTTATTTTGCATATGCTGGAATTTGGGGTGCGCTTATATTTAGCTATACATTTTTACTCTTGATACTTTATATGTATTCAAATTTTTGCATATATAGAATGCGAAACAAATTCATTATTTATGCCAAACTAACATTGTGGATACTAATACTTTGTGTAATGATCTATTTTTTGGCACTGAATTACCACACACATTTTCCAGAATTTTTTCAACAATTTTTAGAAGAAAATGAAAAAAAATTAAATTTATTATTTGAAAATATTATCTATATAATTTACACATATATGGCTGGATATGCAGTCATTGCCATCATATTCTTATTGAAAAAAGAAATTTCATATATGCTTTCCACTTATGCAATTTTTTCATTTGAGCTTATTTGTTTAATGATTTTTCTAAAAAATCCAACTTTTTTAGTATTTTCAAGTATTATGGCTCTCATGTTTTTTAATTATGTTCTTAGCCGAGAGAAAAAATTTGATTATAAAATTTCTGTTGGTTTGACTGTAATATTCATACTTTTATCTTTTATTATTACTGCTCCGAATATTGCACGCATGTCACATATTGCAAATCATTATGGTGATTTTTGGATAGATAACAAAGAAATCAAAGATTTAAACATAACTGACGATAGTTTTATTTGCGATAAAAATAAAGATAAAAACAACACAGAAAATGTCTTAAACACTATAAAATACACTTGTATTTTATATAAAGACCAAAATAGAACCAAATTTTCAAATTTACTTGTTCGCACAGAAAAAAATGGAGAATATTTTTTTAGAGCAACTTTTAAAGGAGATATTATAGACAAAAAAGAGGATTTTAAAGCTCCTATAAAATAACAAGCCTAAATATAAGCAAATATTGGTATAAAGAATTATTGCAAATTATTTATCTATTTTATATTGTCTTTGATTTCATCTGTTTAGATATAAATCCCAAATTCATCATACCATAAAAAAACTTTTGATATAATCCTGAAATTAAAAATTAATAGGATAAAATAATGTCTAAATTTAAAGAAACTAAGTATATTTTTGTCACTGGTGGTGTGCTTTCTAGCCTTGGCAAGGGCATAGCAGCCGCTAGCATCGCAACTTTGCTAAAAAACGTAGGTTTAAAGGTTAGCATACTTAAAGCCGATCCATACATAAACGTAGATCCTGGCACAATGAGTCCGCTTGAGCATGGCGAAGTTTTCGTCACTGATGACGGCGCTGAGACAGACCTTGATTTGGGGCATTATGAGAGATTTTTGGACGAGAGCCTAAGCCAAAGAAACAACTTCACGACAGGTAGAGTCTATAGCTCAGTCATAGAAAAAGAACGCCGTGGCGACTACCTTGGCAAAACAATCCAAGTCATTCCGCACATCGTCGGCGAGATAGTGGGACGCATCAAAAAAGCCGGAGAGGGCAAAGATATCCTTATAGTCGAGATCGGCGGGACAGTCGGAGATATCGAAGGACTTCCATTTTTGGAGGCGATTCGCGCTCTAAGAAGTGAAGTTGGCAAGAAAAACGGTATGTTTATCCACCTAACTCTTGTGCCATATATCAAAGTCGCTGGTGAGCTAAAAACCAAACCAACCCAACACAGTGTCGGCGAGCTAAGACGCATCGGTATTAGCCCAGATATGATAATCTGCCGCTCAGAAATGCCACTAAACCGTGAACTAAAAGACAAAATCGCAGCGAGCTGTGGCGTAGAGAGAAACTGTGTCATCGAAAGCCCAGACCTTCAAAGCATATATCAAGTCCCACTAAGCTTCTTAAAACAAGATATTTTGACCCCAATAGCTGATGCTTTAGAGCTTGGCGAGCTTAAACCAGATATGCAAAACTGGGATAATCTAGTAAAAAGAGTTATCGCTCCAAGCGATAGCGTGACAATCGCATTTGTCGGCAAATACGTCGATCTAAAAGAGAGCTATAAGAGCTTAACTGAAAGCATTATCCACGCAGGGGCAAATTTAGACGCTAGAGTAAATTTAAAATGGTGCGATAGTGAAAAAATCGACGAAAACAACGTCGAAGAAACCCTAAAAGACGTCGATGCCATACTTGTAGCTGGTGGATTTGGAAGTAGAGGCGTCGAGGGCAAAATGCAAGCCATAAAATACGCTAGAATTAATAAAATCCCATACCTTGGTATCTGCCTTGGAATGCAGTTAAGCTTAATTGAATTTGCTAGAAATGTATTAAATTTAGAAGATGCAAATTCAGTTGAGTTCAAAGAAGATTGCAAAAATCCTATAATCTATCTAATCGACAGCTTCATCGATGCAAGCGGCAAAAAACAACTCCGCACCCACAAAAGCCCACTTGGTGGCACAATGCGTCTTGGAAGCTACAAATGCAACATTCTTGATGGCTCACTTCTTAGCAAAGTCTATGGTGGCGCAAAAACCATAAAAGAACGCCACCGCCACAGATATGAAGCCAATCCAGCTTATAGAGAGCAGTTTGAGACAAACGGGCTAATCGTATGTGGCGAGAGCGATGGGCTGATCGAAGCAGTAGAGCTAAAAGGACATCCATTTTTCCTTGGAGTGCAATTCCACCCAGAATTCACATCTCGTCTAACCAAACCAAATCCAGCGATTTTAGGCTTTATAAAAGCTGGAATAGACAACAAAAATGTTAGATAAGAATGAAATAAAGGAAATTCTGAGCCAAAGATTTAGCAATGACTTACATAAAAAACTCTCAGAAATTCCTCTTCCATGCGAATTAAAAGACACTTATAAAGCTGCTAACCGTATAAAAACCGCTATCCAAAACAACGAACTCATAGCGGTCGTAGGCGACTATGACGTCGATGGCGTGGTAAGTACTGCTATTATGGCGGAGTTTTTTACTGATATTAGTGCTGATTTTATCATCCGTATCCCAAACCGCTTTAAAGACGGTTATGGGCTAAATGCAGACATCATAAGTGAGCTTGAAAATGTAAGTCTAATCATAACAGTCGATAATGGCATAAGCGCGAATGACGCAGCTGAAATTTGCCTACAAAAAGGCATCGATCTCATCATCACAGATCACCATATGCCACCACCCGTACTACCAAAAGCCTACGCTATAATCAATCCAAAACAACCAGAATGCACCTTTCCAAATATCGAAATTTGTGGCGCTCAAGTGGCTTGGTATTTAGTAGGAGCCCTAAAAGAAGTTTGCAATCTCAAAAACTACGATATGGGTAAATTTTTAGACCTTTTAGCGCTTGCTATCATAGCCGATATGATGGAATTAAGGGATTTGAACCGTATTTTAGTAAGGCTTGGGATCACAAAGCTAAACTCAAGCAAAAGAGCCTGTTTTGAAGCGATAAAAGATTATTACGCAAAAGATAAATTTGAGTTTGATGATATAAGCTTTCTTATAGCTCCACTTATCAACTCAGCTGGCAGAATGGACGACGCAACTATATCTTATAAATTTTTAAGAAGCAAATCTGTAGATGAGGCAAAAGACTGCCTTGATATGATAACTGGGTTCAACAACTCCAGAAAAGAAGAGGAAAAAGCACTCTTTGAAAGCTCCATAAAAGACGTCAGCGACAACGACGAAATCATAATCGCATGGGGCAATGAGTGGCATGAGGGCGTCATAGGCATAGTAGCAAGTCGCCTTGCCAAACGCTACAAAAAACCAGCCATTGTCTTTAGCATAGATGGTTGCAGAGCCAAAGGAAGCGCTAGAAGCGTGGGTAAATTTGACATTTTAGCTCTTATTGCCAGTCAAGAAAATCTGCTTTGTGGATTTGGCGGACACAAGGGAGCAGCTGGGCTTGTCATAGAAACTAGCAAGCTTGAAGAGTTCAAACACGCCGTCAATAACTCTTGCTTTTTGCAAGATTTATATGATTTTAGCGGCAATGACGAAATACTTGGCGAGATCGATCACAACGCCATAGATTACGAGCTTTTGGAGATTTTGGAGTATTTCGAGCCTTATGGTCAAAAAAACCCAAGACCACTTTTTGAGCTAAAAAACGCCAGAGTGAAAAACCTTAAATTTATAGGCAAAGAAGAGAGCCATTTAAAACTCATACTTCAAAAAGATAATAAATCTTATGAAGCCATATTTTTCAACTACGATCACGCTCCAAAAGTCGGAGATAGCATAGATATGCTCTTATCTGTAGCCAAAAACTCATTTCGTGGGCTTATCACACCGCAACTTTTAGTAAAAGAAATTTATAATTAGATTAGGAGAAACATAGATGCACTTGATTTTGAACTTCGTAAAACACGAATCATTCGCAGGAGTTTTGCTTATCATCGCAACGATTTTAGCACTCATTGCTCAAAATGGCGGTATGAGTAGCTTTTATACAGAGATTTTAAGAGCTGAGTTTACAATCGGCTTTCAAGACGGATATGCTCTGTCAAAACCACTTATTTTGTGGGTAAATGATGGACTTATGGCAATATTTTTCTTTGTCGTTGGACTTGAGCTAAAAAGAGAAATCGTCCAAGGCGAACTATCAAAACCATCTCAAGTCGCACTTCCTATCATCGGCGCTCTTGGTGGAGTTATCGCTCCAGCGGTAATTTTTTGGTTTTTTAATCACGCTGATGACTTTGCCATACGTGGCTGGGCGATCCCGACTGCGACTGATATAGCCTTCGCGCTTGGCGTTTTGCTGCTTCTTGGCAAAAAGGTTCCATCAAGCCTAAAGATATTTTTGCTAACCCTTGCTATCATTGATGACCTTTGTGCTATCGTAATCATCGCGATTTTTTACACCACCCAGCTCTCTATGATCTCTTTTGCGATAGCTGGAGCTTGTATCGCTGTGCTAGCAGTTTTCAACCACTACGGCGTATCTAAAAAATCATTTTACATACTAGTTACCATAATACTTTGGGTAAGCGTGCTAAAAAGCGGCGTCCATGCGACTATTGCTGGGGTCGTGGCGGCGTTTTTCATCCCTATGAAAGACAAAAGCGGCAAAAACCTGCTTGAAGAGCTAGAACACGACTGGCACGGCATCACAAGCTATTTTATACTTCCTGTTTTTGCCTTTGTCAATGCTGGGGTTCCACTTCACGGGGTGTATTTCGAGCAGCTTCTAAACTCAGTCGGACTTGGCATTTTCTTTGGATTATTTATAGGCAAGCAAGTTGGCGTATTTATATTTAGCTATTTGTTTATCAAATTTGGCTTTGCCAAACTACCTGAAGGATCAAGCTGGACGCAGTTTTATGGAGTTTGTATCTTGACTGGCATAGGATTTACCATGAGCTTATTTGTGGATTCTCTAGCCTATCATGATAGCAACGCATTTTATCACGCTGACAAACTAGCTATACTTTTAGCTTCATTTACTGCTGGAGTGCTTGGCTTTATCTATCTTTTTGTCTTTGCTAAAATCAAAAATCGCAAAGAGACACAAATACAAGGATAACCTTGAAAAATAACGAACTTACAGAGTTTATAGATGGTTTTGCAAGCCTAGTAATATCAAGTTTTGATGGCAAAACCACGCATTCTAGCTACGCTCCTTGTCTTAGAAATGAGGAGTGCTTTTATATCTGTGTTTCAAAGCTTGCGAGCCACTACGCAAATTTAACCAACTATCCAAACCAAATTTCAATAATATTTTTAGAAGATGAGTGCAAAGCTAGTAGTGTATTTGATAGAAAAAGAGCTAGTTTTAGCTGCGATTGTGAGCAAATTTTTGATGAAAGAGACGCTATATTTGATAAATTTATAGCCAAATTTAGCTCCGATGAAACTCCTAAAATACTCAAAAATCTCAGTGATTTTTGCATTTTTAAACTCATATTAAAAAACGGTAGATATGTAAAAGGCTTTGGAAGTGCGTATGAAACAAGTGGATTGAATATCGTAAATCACATAATGAAAAAATAATTAAATTTAGCACATAAAACTAAGGTTGCAAATATAGATATAAAAGATTTTAAATCTGGAATTCTCAAACAAGAGTATCAGTATAAAAGTTTTTTACCAGAAAAAATTAATCATACATTTACTTGGAGTGACCCACAAATCAACACTATGTTAGAAAATGCTACTAAAGCATTAGGCGAATTAAATGCCTTTACAATGATAGTACCAAATATTGATATTTTTATACAAATGCATATTACAAAAGAAGCAAACACTTCTAGTAAAATAGAAGGAACTAAAACCGAAATAGATGAAATACTCACACCAAAAGAGCAGATAAATCCCGAAAAAAGAGATGACTGGCAAGAGGTTAGAAACTATATAGAGGCTATGAACCACGCTATTAAAGAGCTAGAAAAACTACCAATCTCGACAAGACTTATCAAAAATATTCACAAAATTCTTCTTAGTAGCGTAAGGGTAGAAGCCAAACAACCAGGCGAGTTTAGACAATCCCAAAACTGGATAGGGGGATCTAGCTTAACTACTGCATATTTTATTCCTCCTCATTATAATGAGGTTAATCCATTGATGAATGATTGGGAAATGTTCTTACATAATGAAGATATTTTTGTTCCACACCTTATAAAAATAGCTATAGCACACTATCAGTTTGAAACAATCCATCCATTTTTAGACGGAAATGGTCGCATAGGAAGACTTCTTATCACATTATATTTAGTAAGCAATGGTTTATTAAAAAAACCTTCTTTGTATCTTTCTAGTTTTATAGAACAAAATAAATCTGTTTACTATGAAGCCCTCACAAAAGTAAGAACAAATAATGATTTAAATCATTGGATTAAGTTTTTTCTAGAAGCAGTCACAATGACAGCAAATAATGGTGTGAAGACCTTTGAAAGTATCTTAAGCTTAAAGCAAGAGATGAATCAACTCACAATAAATTTTGGTAAAAAAAACACAAAACGCCAGCAAACTAATGGAGCTTTTATATCAAAAACCAATTATTTCTATAAATGATATTCTTGAGCCATTGTCGATTAGCAAACCTACTGCCAATTCATTGGTTGGTAATTTTGAAAAGCTTGGTATTTTGAAAGAATTAACCGGATATAATAGAAATAAATTATTCGCATTTGAAAAATATCTAAGCATATATTCTCAAAATTAATATTTAACTATAAAATTCTTTAGTTAAATTTGAACTGCTAAATTCAAACCAATTTAGTCAAAATTTACTTATAAAATCTAGTTATAAGATATTGCTTTTAAGAATTGATTATTTGATTAAATATAGAAGAAATGGTGCCTAGGGGGAGACTCGAACTCCCGACCTCCGGCTTATGAGACCAGCGCTCTAGCCAGCTGAGCTACCGAGGCGCACCAAAATAAAAGCGAATTATATCTCAAAAAACCTTATATATAAATTAATCCTTATTTAAATTTACATTCATTTTATTAGAGTAAAATACGCTAAATTTAACCAAAAGGATTACAATGAAAAGCTTTTTTACAAGTCTTGGGACTGGAATAGCGTTTTTGCTTTTGTTCGTTGCTGGTGCGTTTTTCAACGAATTTATCACAGCTCAAAAGGTATTTGACCAAAACAACGAAATGACCTTTTCAAGGCAATTTGACGCTAGTAGCAAAATGATGCCAAATCTCTTTGTCGCTGAGCCTAAATTTAGTGCTAAAGAGGCTCTAAGCACTCAAATCAATCTCGATACAAAAACCAAGCAAGAAATAGCAAATAGCTTTGCTACAATCACTCAAAAAGCCCAAAATAGTGGCATTTGCACAGGCGGAAGCTACTCAATAGAGCCAAATTATTCTTACGAAAATGGCAAACAAAGCTTAAGCGGTCAAAGACTAGATGCAAAGCTTATTTGTAGCTTCAAAAATGATGAGTTAAAAATCTACGATGAGCTAATCAAAGAGATTGAAAATATAGCAGCAAATAGTGAATTTATTGCGGTTTCTACCGCAGTGATCCGTCCGAGCTTCGCTCCTGAATCACTTCAAAGCTCAAAAGAAAATCTATACGATGAGATTATCAAAAACGCTATAAAATACGAAAAGCACTACTCAGAAGTTAGCCAAAAAATTTGCAAGATAAAAGATATAAATTTCTTCGCTCCAAGCATTTCAAATTTGCTCAAACACAACTTTGCTTATAGCTCTGATAGCGTTGCAAACATAGCTCTTAGCGTCGCTCCAGCACTAAAAGAAGAAGATATACAGTTAAATGCAAATGTGATTTATAGTTGTAGATAAATAAAATATTTGCAAATTTAGATTTTAAATTTAGCTATTGTGTCTCTTGCGGGCCACATTCCCAAATTTGCACCACTAAATGACCATTTAGGTCATTTAGCTATTGTGTCTCTTGTGGGCCACATTCCCAAATTTGCACCACTAAATGACCATTTAGGTCATTTAGCTATTGTGCAAATTTTATTGTTTCAATTGAAGCAATGTATTTAGCATTTGGTCACTTGTGGTTATTGTTTTTGAGTTTGCTTGATAGCCACGTTGGACGATGATGAGCTGAGTAAGCGAGCGTGAGAGATCCACATTACTCATCTCAAGGCTACTTGCACTCACGCTTCCCCTACCAGCAGTTCCAGCTCTTCCGATGACTGGAGCGCCTGAGTTTGCTGTTTGTAAGAAGTGGTTTCCGCCATCACTCTCTAAGCCTTCGTTATTAGTAAATTTCGCCACAGAAACTTGAGCTAGACCAAAGCTTCTACCATTTGAAAACGAGCCTATTATCGTTCCACTTTCATCGACTTTGATACCATTTAGCGTTCCACCAGTGTAGCCATCTTGACTTATATCGCTTGTGGTGCTTGCACTATCGTAGCTTGTAAGTCCGTCGAAATTCGCATTTTTACCGAAGTTAAACTCGATGTTTTGTCCAGCGGTGCTACCGTTATTTGCGGTAAAATTTAGAGTTGAAGGGTTAAAACCTATCAAGCTACCATCAGGTCCAAATCTAATGGTTCCAGTAAGTACGTTTGTCGGCTCACCTTCGGTTGTGTTGATTTTAGCTGGTTCTGGGACTTGTATCACCATAGACCAGTCAGTTCCGTTTTCAGCACTGAAGCCAGTCTTTGCGAAGTCTATTTTAAGCTCGTGTTTTGAGCCAAGACTATCAAAAATCTCGATTGTAGAGCTGTGAGTTGCCATATTTATACCAGCTGAAGTCCTCTCGCCAGTACCAGTGCTAAGCCCACCAGCTAACGCACCAAATGTGCTTGCTAGTTTTGTGTTTTCGTTTATGTTTGCAGCTGCGTCGCTAAATGCCGTAATAGCTAAAGTAATGTTGTAATCATTTGTATATGTATCATTATTTACTGGAGTGTTTGCTACGCCAGCTGCGTTTGTTGTAGCATCTGGGCTATCTACAGCAGAAGTCGTGCCATCTCCTGTTAAATGCTTATCATTTTCTCCATAAGCAGCATCTCCAGCTGGGTTTTTGATGACAAACTGACCTTTGTCATTTACAGATACTTCTACGCCGTCATTTAGATTTCTTTCTTGAATGCTACCATTACCATGCTCTGTGCCAGTAGCTGGAAGTACATTGCCATCAGCACCAAGTATCGCAGCAGTCCAATCAATTGGATCATTTCCTACTACTTCGCCAGTATAGTTTACAAACTCTCTAGCATCTGTTTGCATAGCAGCTCTTAGATCTTCTGTGCTATGTACTACCCTTGCTACGGCATCGTCATAGCTATGGTTTGCTGCACCAGCGACAGCACTATATGTATATTTATAAGCAGTGATTACATTTGTTTCCAAACCATTAATATCATTATCCGCAAGTGCTTCTATCTTGATATTTTTCATACTATCGGTTGTGCCGGTGTTGTTTTGATTGATTAGTTGGACTTGATTGCCATTTATGATACTTGCAGTTACTCCAGTTTTGTCTGATAGTGTATTTATCTTTGCTACCATATCGCTCAAAGTGCTTACTGTAGTAGCTGGTATCTCAATGCCATTTATTGATATGTTTAAAACAGATCCAGCAGCTAGTCCAGCTGGTGTCAAAGTCGCTTTAGCATCGCTATAGCTGACCCACATACCTTGACCCTCTCTTAATCCTATGGCTTCGCCACTATCGTTAAACAAAACCCCAAGATCTACGCCACGCTCATAAAGCTTGTTTTGTTTATTTTTATCTACATAAAATTCATTATCGCCAGTATCGTCTTCATTATGGACTTCATTGTCTTCTTTGATATTATTTCCATTTAGATCTGTCCAGCCAGCGTGAGTATCAAGAGAGTAGATAGGGGATTTTTGCTCTCCTATGTCATCTCCTGAGTTTAGGTTTCCTTTGATATTTACTTCTGTTGTAGCGTTTGCTGGAGTGCTTAGTCCTGGCTCTATTTTGATATTTTTGATAGGTCCAGTAGCGTCTATCAGCCCAGTATTTTCATCTCTCATCCAGCCTTGGACTATATAGCCGTTTTGGTCTACAAAGTTACCTTGTGAATCACGCAAGAAATCGCCGTTTCTTGTATAAGTGTAGGTCTTGCCGCCGTCAGGAGAAACGATAAAAAATCCATCGCCTTGTAAGGCTAAGTCGGTGTTTTTTTCTGTGGTTTGGATAGAACCTTGTTTAAATATTTTTGTTACTGCGTTTATCTCTGTTCCAAGTCCGATTTGCATTGAGTTTGTACCACCAAGATTGCCTTGTGGAGCAGTAGCGACCTTTGATGTTTGACTAAATAGGTCAGCGAAACTCACTCTTGAGTATTTATAACCTATAGTATTTACATTTGCTACGTTATCGCCCTCAACGTCCATTGCGATTTGGTGTGCCTGAAGTCCACTTACTCCAGACCAAAGTGCTCTCATCATGTCTTATCCTTTTTGATAGCTTTAATAGTTTTATTGATTAAAAACTAAATTTGCAAGGATATAAGCAAGTATTATTCCAAATTCGCGTTACTAATCTTCATCAAATTTGGTTAAGTCGTATAGATTTATGGTTTTTTCGAGTTGTTTGACGTAAATTCTACCCATTTGAGAGTATTTTTCCATAGTTTGAGCCGCTTCTAAGCCACCATATTTTAAGCCATTTTTAGCATTTTCTAGCCTTGCATCTCTGAAGCTTGCGTAAGCTGGATGTGAGTTTAGATTTAAGACGTAGGCATCGACTGAGTCTTGCAAGGAGTTAAAAATGCGGATTTTATGCGTTTTGTTCTCATCTCTGTTTAGCGGGACAAGTCCTTTTTGACCCCAAGTCCAGTGACCAAAGATATTGTTGGCTTCTTTGGCAAATCTGCTTTTTCCCCAGCCACTCTCTACTGCCCCTTGAGCGATAGCAAGCGAGATTGGTACGTTTGAGAGCTTTTTGATGTATTCGTTTTCGTCAAACAAATTTACTATCTTATACTCTTTTGCGATTTGTAAAAGTCTGGATAAATTTTGCGAATCTAAATCTCTAAAAGATTGTTTGTATATGAAATTTAGGTAGGTTAGAGCAAACTGCCTTTTTTGGCTTGTGCTTTGGTTTGCATTTTGCGTTAAGCGAGCGATCGTGGTTGCAAACTGTGCTTTTTGCTCTTTTATATCTAGCCTGTAATAACTCTGCGGAAAGCCACCAAATGCAAGGCTTACCACAAATATAAAGCTAATAAATAGTCGTATCAAAACAGTGTTTTACCATTCCTTTAAAATATATAACTTCGTCTTCAAACCTCATCCAAAGCTCTTCGCCACTTTTTGGATTTACCTTTAAATTTGGAGCAAATTTAAGGCTTTTATATCCAGCATAAAATGACGCTGCCATACCTGTGCCACAAGCGTTTGTTTCGTTTTCTACTCCACGCTCGAAGGTTCTGACTTTCAAAATTCCATTTTCAAGTTTAGCAAAATTTACATTTGCGTTATATTTTTTTCTCATTGTAGCTGATGTTTGTAAATCAAATTTAGACAAATCATTTACAAAAGTCACAAGATGAGGCACGCCAGTATCGTAAAAATGCCAGTCAAATCCAAGCTCACTAAACTCATCGCTTAGTTTTTTGGGTGTTGTGAGAGCCACTTCGACAAGGTTTTGCTCTATTTTAGCCTTTATCACTCCAGCTCCCGTGACAAACTCACACTCATCTTTGCACAGTCCGTTTTTAAAAGCATAAAGTGCCGCCGCTCTTGAGCCATTGCCACACATGGCCGCGTGACTTCCGTCGCTGTTGTAAAACTCCCATTTAAAATCACTATTGCTATCTGGCACCAAAACGATAAGTCCATCAGCGCCAACCCCGTTAAATCTATCACATAAGCTCACGGCAAGCTGGCTTCTATCTTCGCTTTTGAAAGTGTGAAATATGACAAAATCATTGCCGCTTGCATTATATTTTGAGAGTTGCATTGTTTTCCTTTATTGTTTTTATGAGACTTTCTATTTGGGTGTTTAGGTTTTTGAGATCGCCGCTATTATCGATGATGAAATCAGCTTTTTGGCGTTTTAGCTCTATATCCATTTGTTTATCTAGCCTTGATTTGGCTGAGTTTAGGCTGAGTTCATCACGCTTCATCACCCGCTCCAAAAGAATATCATTTGGCGCGTAAACTAAAACTACTTTTGTAAGCTCATCATAGCTATTTTTTTCGTAAAAAAGTGGAATATCTATAAAATACGGGAAATTTAGCTCTTCAAATTTAGCTGCTTTTGCCAAAATCTCAGCTTTGATTTGTGGATGAAGCAAGCTTTCAAGCTCTCTTAGCTTGGCAGTGTCGTTAAAAACGAGTTCGCCAAGCCTCTTTCTATCGACTAAACCACCTATGATAAACTCTTTGCCAAATAGATTTTGGATATTTGTGGCGTTTTGGTTTAGGATTTCGTGAGCGATCTTATCAGCGTCAATCACGCTAAAACCGTGAAGCATAAGCAAATTTGATACTGTACTTTTGCCACAGCCGATATTTCCAGTGATTACATAAGCGTTTTTGTAGTTCAAATTTATCCTTATTTGCTAGCTATGACTTCGACTTCGATTTTCACGCCTTTTGGTAGGTCTTTTACCGCTACTGCGCTTCTTGCAGGATATGGCTCTTTGAAATATTCGCCGTAAATCTCATTTACTGCATTAAAATCAGCAATGTCGGCTAAAAATACAGTTGTTTTGACTACATTTTCATAGCTAAGCCCTACTTCTTTTAGAAGTCCGCCGACGTTTTTTAAAGCTTGATGAGCTTGAGCGTTTATGTCTTTTGCGATTTTGCCTGTGTTTGGCTCTAATGGAATTTGACCGCTACAAAATACTAAATTTCCAGCAACTCTATAAGCGCTATATGGTCCGATTGCCTTTGGATAATCCATAGTTTCTCCTTAAATTTAATAATGTATTATATCATCAAATTTGGATTTTATTTAACATAAAAAGACAAAACTAAGCCCAAATTTGGTAAAATCAGCCAAATTTATATCAAGGTAGAAAAATGATAAGTTATAAAGAAGCAGGTGTGGATATAGACGCTGGAAATAGCTTTGTTGAGGGGATTAAGCCGTTTGTCAAATCGACTCTAACTCCCAATGTCATCGGCGGTATTGGCTCATTTAGCGGGGCTTTTCGCTTGCCAAGTGGATACAAAAAGCCAACTCTTCTAGCTGCGACTGATGGCGTGGGAACCAAACTTCGCTTAGCTATTGATGCAAACAAACTTGACAGCGTAGGTCAAGACCTTGTGGCAATGTGCGTCAATGACCTGATTTGTAACTTTGCTACTCCGATGTTTTTCTTGGATTATTACGCTACTGCTAAACTAGATGTGGATAGTGCCAAAAAGGTCGTAAAGGGCATAAGCGATGGCTGTAAAATCGCAAAATGCGCTCTAATAGGCGGCGAAACTGCAGAGATGCCAAGCATGTATGAGGCTGGGGATTTTGATCTAGCTGGATTTGCTGTAGGAATTGGCGAAGAAGATGAGATCGATAGGACTAAATTTGTAAAAGCTGGCGATGTTTTGGTCGCTTTGCCAAGCTCTGGTCTGCACTCAAATGGCTACTCACTAGCTCGCGCTGTCATCAAAAAACAAGGTTTAGACCTTGATAGCGACTTTGGTGGAAAACCTCTCATAGACGTGCTTTTGACCCCGACTAGAATATATGTAGAAGAATTTTTGAAGCTAAAAGGTGAGATTAGCGCACTTGCTCACATCACTGGCGGTGGAATAGTAGAAAACTTGCCAAGAGTATTCCCTGCTGGACTTGGTGCAAAAGTAAAAAGAGGCGCTATCAAAACTCCTGAGATATTTAAACTCATCGCAAAAAGCGTTGAGCAAAGCGAAATGGATAGGACATTTAACTGTGGCGTTGGAATGATACTAGTCGTTCCTGAGCAAAACGTTAGTAGTGTGTTATCAAAATGCGATGGATATGTTATCGGAGAAGTTTGCTCTGGTAGCGGTGTAGAAATGATCTAATGAGATTTGCTAACTAACTTTTTGTTAGTTAGCTTTTTATTTTTGTTATCCATTCATCTAAAGTTTTTTCAAATCCAATCTTCTTACTTTCATAAAATTTCAAATCCTTGCTTATATAATCTTGCTTTACCCAGCCACCAAAATCATGTGGATATAGATAGTTTTTCTTAGCTGGATCTGTGTTTATAAGGTATTTTGGCACGTTTAGTGGAGTTTGGTTTCTCACAAAATCTAAGGCTAAATTTATAGCATTATAGCTTGAGTTTGACTTGGGTGAGCTAGCTAGATATACAGCGCACTGAGCAAGTATAATCCTAGCTTCTGGATAACCTATTTTACTAACAGCTTGCATTGTGTTAGTAGCTAAATTTAGCGCATTTGGGTTAGCATTGCCTATATCTTCACTGGCTAGTATCACCATTCTTCTAGCCAAAAATCCAGGCTCTTCTCCAGCGTCAATAAGCCTTGCTAAATAATACAAACTCGCGTCTATATCGCTTCCTCTTAGGCTTTTTATCATTGCGCTGATTAGCTCATAGTGAGTGTCGCTGCTACTAGCTCCCTCGCTTTGCCTTTGGCTTCTTAGGATTTGGAGCGTTTTTAAGCTAACACTTTTATCAACCGTTAGTGCGAAATCAAGCAAATTTAACATACTTCTAGCATCGCCACTACTGCTGCTTATGAGATAGTTTTTAGCATTTTCATCTATCTCAAATTTAAGCTTCCCACGAACTCTTTGAAGCAAATTTAACAAATCATCATCGCTCAAAGGCATAAACTCAAAAATCATCATTCTTGATCTTATGCCACTGCTAACTACAAATTTAGGATTTTCGGTCGTCGCACCCATGATGATACACTGATTTGTCTCCATTGGGATGAGTAAGATTTCTTGCTGAGTTTTGCTAAGTCTGTGAAACTCATCGATAAAAATAAGCGGTTTATACAAGCTTCCTTCAAATTTGGCTATGATTTTTCTTATATCATCGCTTTTGAGATTTGCGCCATCAAGCTCGTAAAACTCATAATTCATCTCACTAGCAACGACTTTTGCCATGGTCGTTTTACCGCACCCTGCACTCCCAAAAAACAAGCTATGTGGGATTTTTTTGGCCTCTATAAATTTAGCAAAGATCTGCTTTACGTCTTTTTGCCCAGCAATGTCATCAAGGCTTTTTGGTCTAAATTTGGTAGATAAATCCATATTAATCCTTTTTTGATAGCAAAAACACACAAAGCATAATCAGCCCAAAACCAAAATAATCAAAAAACGCAAACTCAGTTCCAAGCCAGAAATAACTAAAAAATCCAGCGCTCGCTGGCTCAATAGCAGCGATAAGACTAGCCCTTGTTGGTCCAATAACGCCAACTCCAGTCATATAAAAGCTAAAAGCCAAAATCGTCCCAAAGACTATTATCCCACCAAGTGCTAGGTAACCACCAAAATCGCTCACGCCCTCCAAACTCCAAACTCTCATATACAAGCTAAGTACCACGCCACCTATCACAAGCCCCCAACCAAGCACGAGAGATATGGGGAATTCTTTGTTTAGTCTTTTTGGTGCGAAGTTATAAACCACAATGCTAAGCGCGCTTATAAGACAAAACAAAAGCGCTGTTTTGGAGATGACAAGAGTACCAAACTCGCCATGCGTCGCTAAGAAAAACACGCCCACAATGGCTAAAAATAGAGCAATTAGTTCTTTGATATATGGAAGTCTCTTTTCGAGCAAACAAGCAACAATGAGTATAAAAACTGGTGCAGTGTATTGAATGACAGTGGCAACTGCAGCGTTTGATAGCTCAATAGAATAAAAATAACTATACTGTGTAAGCATAAGTCCAATCAAAGAATATAAAAGTATAGTTGGCAAATTTCGCGGATTTTTGAGAGGCAAAAACAGTATTTTTGGATTTTTGAAGATATAAACTAAGAGCAGAATTATGCCAGAAAGCAAAAGACGATATGGCACAAGCCAGTCAGCACTAACGCCTTTTTGCGTAAATAGATACTGACCGCACGCACCACTAAATCCCCATAAAATCCCGCCAAGAAGCGTGATAGCCACGCCAAAGATATAATTGCTATTTTTCATCTCGCAATTATATCAGAATTTTATGTTTTATTTAGTTATTTTAATGCATTCCACATCCGCAACCACATCCACCATGACTTTGGACTGCAGCGCTGATAGCATCATAATTTGGCTCAGTTTTGATCTCGCTTACTATCTCTTTATAGATTACGATTCCATCGCCATTTACTATGAAAACAGCTCTTGCAAGCAGGCCCTCTAAAGCGCTATCTTTTAGTAAAACGCCATAAGCTTTACCAAATTTAGCTGCCCTGAAGTCGCTTCCTGTTTGAACGTTTTCTATGCCTTCAGTAGCACAGAATCTTCCCATAGCAAATGGCAAATCCATAGAGATAACGCTAACACTAACGCCATTTTTGCCAGCCATTTTTTCGTTGAATTTCCTTGTTTCAGTAGCACAAACTCCAGTATCTAGTGACGGAACTGTTAGTAAAATTTGAAACTTGCCGTTAGCTCCACCAACCTTGAAAGTAGATAGATCTTTGCCTACTACTTCTACTTCTGGAGCTACTTGACCCACATTTATTTCGTTACCTTCTAAGGTTACTGGATTTCCACCTAAAGTTACATTTGCCATTGCTTATCCTTTAAAAATTTTATTTGATTATAACCTAAATAGGATAAACAAACTCTTAATAATAAATTTTAATTGTTTTAAATTTGGAGCAAGTTATTTAAGTGAGTGATTTTAGTGGATTATTTTTTGGATACGCTTATAGTTCCACTTAGCAGATCGTGCAGGTTTCGCCTGTCTTTGCGAAAAAAGCAGAAAAACGAACCGCCAAAAATAAATGTAGTAATAAAGAAAAAATATCTAAGAAAATATAGCAAAAAACTTGCCTTTTTGCCATTCAAAGTAATGACGTAAATCTCTTGGGAGCGATAGCCTGGACTTTGAGCAAGGCGAGTGAAAAATGCAGTTTGGATAAGTCCGAAAACTATCCAAACGCATAAAATTGCAAGCTGATTATGCAAAAAATCGTCCTTGCCACCCAGTATCAAATATGTAGTCACGTACAAAAGCGGAGCAGCTATCAAAAACATATCAACTATAAAAGCCTTAACCCTTGAGATGATAGATGATGGCACCGCCTTTTGCTTTTGCATTAGTTGCCGCGGCTTCCTGGTTTTATGGCTTTGCTTCCTGTTTTGCAAAGCGGACACTCATCAGGAGTGTAAATCTCAAACTCAAAGTTTCCAAGTGCGAAAAGTGGCTTATCTAGTGGGAGTTTACAGCTATCTTTTCTAGCATTATCAAATCCATAAAGTGAGCAAAATCCACGGTTTGCAAGTGCTGCAAATGCTACAACTTCGCCGCCAAGCTCTTCTATGATTTTTGCGCTCTCTAGTGCTGAGCCGCCAGTTGTAATGATGTCTTCACAAACGATAAATTTCTCGCCTTTACTTACGCTAAATCCACGTCTTAAGCTCATCACTTTTTCAACTCTTTCAGTGAAAATAAAGCGTTTTTTGCCAGCGCGCGCTAGCTCATAACCAGCCAAAATACCGCCAAGTGCAGGAGAGCAAACGCTATCAAACTCTACGCCAGATTTTTGTATCACGCTGTAGAGCTCATCAGCTAGTTTACCCGCTAAAATCGGATCTTCAAGCACTTTTGCACTTTGCAAATAATACTCTGAGTGATTTCCGCTACTAAGTAAAAAATGCCCCTTTAAATACGCTCCAGCGTCTTTGTAAATTTCTTCTAAATTCATATCAAACCTTTAAAAGTTCTGCTTCTTTTTCTTTGACTGCTTGGTCAATTTTAACTATATACGCATCAGTGATTTTTTGGACTTCATCATAGCCCTTTTTGATCTCATCTTCGCTAGCTAGTTTGTCTTTTTCTATCTTTTTAACTTCGTCATTAGCGTCTTTTCTGATGTTTCTGATAGCGACTTTTGCTTTTTCGCCCATTGATTTGGCTTCTTTAGCATTTTTTTGTCTATCTTCAGTTGTCATAGGAGGGAAAAATAGCTTCACACTCTCGCCATCGTTGTTTGGGTTTACACCGATATTTGCAGCTTGGATAGCAGCTGTGATTGTTTTTAGCATCGGTTTTTCCCAAGGAGTGATAGAAATCGTACTCGCGTCAGTTGCAAGCACGGTGGCTACTTGGTTTAGTGGGGTTTGACTTCCATAGTAATCGACATAAATGTGATCTACTATGTTTATATTGACTTTGCCTGTTCTAAGTGTGCCAAAATCACGTTTTAAAGCTTCTAGAGCCTTATCGCCCAAAGCTTTTTGGTTATTATAAATTTCATTTAGCATTTTTGTCCTTTGTGATGATTTGTGTTGCGGTTTTTAACTTATCGTTTATTATTATTCGTACTCTATCTTTTGTTATTTTTTGGTCTATATCTACTTCTATAATGCCGTTTTTTACTTCTACTTCTTTGCTTCCAAGCCCAGATATATACAAGCTTACTTTACTTGAGTTTGTATCAATCCTAGCTATAATTTTAGCCAAATTTCCATCTTTTGGATAGACTTTTGGCTCTATAAACTCAGCTTTTAGATATTTGCTGGCTAAATTTGACTTCAAATTTGTATCACTAAATAGAGCAATTCTATCTAAACTGCTAAGATTGCTATCTTTAGAAACTGCGCCCAAGTTTTGGTTGAAGATAGCTTTGAAGCCGTAACTCTCAGCTATCTTAGCTACATTTTCATCAAATTCCCCATACGGATAGCTGAAATACTTTGGTTTGAAGCCCAAATTTGCCTCAAAGACTTCCAAGCCTAGCGTAAAATCTCTACGCAGCTCCTCACGCTCAAGATGAGTCATATGAGGATGAGAATAGCTATGATATGCGATGTCGCCGTATTCTGCGCTACGTTTTATCTGCTCAAAACTCATAAAGTCGCCATAGCCTTTTTGTGACGCTTCTACATATATAAAAAGCGTAAATGGATAGCCAAATTCTCTAAATATAGGCAAACCATTTTCATAAAAACTCTTATAGCTATCATCTACACTTAAAGCTACCCAGTTATCTGGAACTTCTTCTTTTGCTTCTACTTTTTTGATGATTTCATCAAGCTTTACTACTTTGTATCCATTTTGTTTGAAATAATTAAATTGATTTCTTAAAGCCTGCGATAAGATACTTGTACTTGGGTGCCTCGCATCATCAAATCTATGATAGATGAAGATGTGCGCGTCAGCAAAAACCCAAGTAAAAAATGCACAAAGTAGAAGCAGTGTCCGCATTATTTAGCTGGAGACGCTGGGACAACAGGTGCCGCTGGAGCTTCGCTTGGAGCTGGAGCTACTGACATTTGTTTGAATTCATCTGTATTTACGACAGAGTTTCTTAGGCTTTGGTTATATGTATATCCAAGTGCTAATGTGTTTAGTATGAAAAGTAAGCCTACAATAAATGTAAATTTAGCCAAAAATCCAGCTGGACCTTTCGCACCAAATAGGCTTTCATTGCTTCCGCTATAAGCGCCAAGACCCATTGAAGAGCTTTTTTGAAGTAAGATAGCTATAGTTATGATAACAGCTAAGATAAATTGTAAAACTAAAAAGAGTGAACTCACGAATATCCTTTTTTTATTATTAACTCGTGATTATAGCAGTAAAATTATAAAAATTTAGTTAAATTTAATTTGACGCCAAAAATGACGTCAAATTTAAGCTACTCGTTTTTACTAAAAATTCCAAGTAGTTGAAGAAGTGAAATAAATAGATTTAAGATATCAAGATACAAGGCAACAGCAGCCAAAACTGGACTATCATATCCCCCGCGTAAAATCATTTGAGTATCATAAAGTATATATGCACTAAAAAGTATCGCTCCAACAGCTGCGATAACTGTCGCTAAAAGTGCGCTGTGGAAGAATAAATTTAGCAAGCTAGCTACAACTACCACGATTAAAGTGATAAATAGCATTTTTCCCATTGCTGAGAAGTCTTTTTTGGTGTTAAATGCAAATACAGTCAAGCCGCCAAATGCTACAGTTGTCATCAAAAACGCTTGAGTGATGATGTGTCCCATTCCTGCGCCGATATATGTGTTTAGTACCGGACCAAGAGTAAGTCCACTTACAAAAGTAAATCCAAATAGCATAACAAGCGCTAAACTAGGATTTTTGCGTGAAAACATCAAGCCAAAAAGCAAAGCAAACTCTAAAATAAGCAGCATCCAGCTAAAAGATTTGACATAATCGACGCCGATATAAGCTCCCGCGGTCGCAGCTAGAAGTGACGCGCTTAGTAGTTTGTAAGTTTGTTTGACGAACGAAGCTCTAGCGCCTTGGCTGATTTCTTCACGTTCATAGCTTCTTTCTTGAGCATAATTTCTGTCGTATAAACTCATTGTTTCTCCTTTTAAATTTGTGCGAGTGTATCAAAAAATGATAAATATATGATAAATTTTGTTTTTGCAGAGCAAATGCAAGTCTTAAATTTAAAAAATTTACAGATACCCTTGACATACACCTACTGTTATGCTTTATAATTTTACAAAATCTCAAAGGAGAAAAAATAAATCATCGCAGAAACTTTATGAAAAAAACAGCAGCTTTAGGTGCTTTGATAAGCTTTGGAGGTATAAATTCACTTTTTGCAAATCAAAAGGACGTGTCAATGCAAGACAAAATTTTAATCATCTCAGGCCATACAAATTTACAAAACGATTCAGTAGCAAACAAAAATATCATAGCAAATTTAAAGGAGCTTTTGCCCTCATCTACCGTGCTAGATTTAGGAAGTATGGATTATAAATTTGATGTCAAAAGAGACCAACAACTACTCTTAGATCACGATATTATCGTTATGCAGTTTCCGCTTTTTTGGTATTCGTGGCCATCAAGTATGCAAAAATGGGTAGAAGATGTCTTTACTCATGGTTTTTCTCACGGAAGCAGTGGAAACAAGCTAAAAGGCAAGAAGATTTTGTTTTCTCTCACGACTGGAGCAGGAGAAGAAGCGTATAACAAAAACGGCTTTATGAAACATGAAATAAGCGAGTTTTTGTATCCGATGGACGCCGTGGCAAATCTAGCTCAAATGCAAAATTTAGGCTTTATTTGCACTTATGGAGTTAGTTATTCTATGCGTTCATCTAAAAAAAGTGAGATCCAAAACAAAGCAAAAGAACACGCTAAGCGAGTAGCAGAAGCCTTGCAAGGATCTAAATTTAGACAAAATTCTAGCCAAATTTAACAAGGAAAACATATGCAAAGTCGCAGAAACTTTATCAAACAAACAGCCCTCATCACAGCTGGAAGCATTACTCTTGGCGCAAGCACTTTAAACGCCAATTCAAATTCAGGAGCAAAAATGAAAACAGAACCTATCGCAAATTTAACCCCAAAAGCTAAAGAAAACTTCATGGCATTTTTAAAAACCACAGATCTGCCAGTAGGATACAGCGATCCTGAGTTTATAAGTAATTATATTAATTTCGCCTTTGATGAAAGCCTGGAAAAATCAGGCATAGATCACCAAAGTGCGGTTTTGCTTATCATGGTTAGCTTGGTGGCAAGTGGCGGGGAAAATGAATTTGAGCATATGGTAAATGCTGGGCTAAATTTGCAAATAGATCCTAGCGTTCTCAAAGAGACTTTATACCACACAACTCCTTATGTGGGTGTCGGAAAAATGGCGCAATTTATTAGGGTATTAAACTTGGTCTTTGCTAAAAGAGGCGTGGAGCTAAAGCAAAGTGGGAGTCAAACCACAACTAGGCAAAACCGCCATGAAAAAGGCCTGCAAGCTCAAATAGATATTTTTGGTGAAGGCATGAAAAAGTATAAATCTACATTTGCGCCAGATATGGCACATTTTGCGGATTTTTTGAGTGCGAATTGCTTTGGGGATTATTACACCAGAACTGGGCTAAATTTGAGCTTTAGAGAGCTTCTCACATTTGCTATTTTAGCCAGTCTTGGCGGAGTAGAAAGCCAGCTCAAAGGTCACATAACAGGAAATTTAAATATGCAAAATGACAGAGCCAAACTAATAGCAGTCATCACGCTTTTAGTGCCTTACATCGGCTATCCACGCTCACTAAACGCATTGAATGCGATAAATGAAATCACACCGTACAAGGAAGAAAAATGAAAAAAACAATTTTAGCAGTTTTAGTGGCTGCAACTTTAGGAGAAATAACAATGGCAAAAGAGATCAAAGCTACAAATTTAAATGAGAAAAATGAGTTTGTTCAACCATTTGAGCTTGGCGAACTAAATCCATATGGCAAGTTCTTTACTGGCACGACGTATTTAAACACTTTAGATGACGGCTCAAGTGGCAGAAAAGTAAATATCGCAAATGTGACTTTTGAGCCTTGTAGCCGCACAGATTGGCATACTCACTCAAAAGGACAAGCCCTTGTCATTACCGCTGGAAGTGGGATTTATAAAAGCTGGGGCAAACGCGCAAGGATAATCGAGCCTGGAGATATCGTAAAAATAAATCCAGATGAGAAGCATTTTCACGCTGGTGGGGCGACCACGTGGATGGCACATCTCTCAATCATGGATGCAAATGATAATAAAACTGTATGGCTAGAAAAGGTAAGTGACGAAGAGTTTAAAAATGCCGTAGCTGAAGCGATCAAACAACCAAATAAATAGGAGTAAAAATGATAAGATTAATTTTGGCAATTTTGCTTGCTTGTGGCGTGGCTTTTGGAGTTGAGGCTCCGGTTAAAACGCTAATCATCGCTTCTCATCCGTATAAAGAAACTAGCACGTTTTTTAAAGGATTAAAAGAAGCAGCAAAAACGGTCTCAAACGTGACTATTCGCGACTTAGAAGAAATTTACGGCTTTGACACTAGAGCAATTGACGGCGATAAAGAGTATAAAATCATGCAAGAACACGAACGAGTTGTGTTCTTGTTTCCAACGCATTGGTTTAATATCACGCCAATGATGAAAGCCTATCTTAACGAAACTTGGGGAAGCGTGGGGCCAGGACTGTGGCAAGGAAAGCAGATGCTTGTGGTCTCAACAGCAGCTGGTGGCAGCTCTACTTATGGCAAAAATGGTCGCATAGGAATGGAGCTAGCTGATGTATTTGTGCCGATGAAAGCAAGCGCTTTGCATTGTGGAATGGTGTATTTAGAGCCATTAGTTTTTCAAGGCGTGAGCCGCTCTAAACTACCACAGTATCAAAAGGAATTTATAAATAGACTAAGTAGATAAATGAAAGTAAAAAGGCTTGTGTGGATAAGCGATTTATGGCAAAGCATACTCCACACCGCCAAAAAGATACATAAAATCTTTATACTTCTTAAAAGAGGTACTGTTTTGGGTACTGTTTTTATTTAATTACCGATAACAAATGAAAACTTAATTTTTACTAGATGATGATTTTTAGGGGTTTTTTGAAGTTTAAGAAATGATTGGAATATGGTACTTGGTGGAGTTAAGCGGGATCGAACCGCCGACCTCTTGAATGCCATTCAAGCGCTCTCCCAGCTGAGCTATAACCCCAACAATGATAATTGTATTTGGAATATTACCAGCTTTTTACTTAGATTTTTTTGAAATTTGACTAAATTTAAAAACATTTTAAATAAATCTTTAAGCTTTGTTTTGATATTATTTCATTTCCAAAAAATAACGCGGGAATAGCTCAGGGGTAGAGCACAACCTTGCCAAGGTTGGGGTCGCGAGTTCGAATCTCGTTTCCCGCTCCATTTTTTGCCCAGGTGGTGGAATGGTAGACACAAGGGACTTAAAATCCCTCGGATATTTTTTCCGTGCCGGTTCAAGTCCGGCTCTGGGCACCACCCAATTATTTGTTTGCATGGCGACATGGCCAAGTGGTAAGGCAGAAGCCTGCAAAGCTTTTACCCCCAGTTCGAATCTGGGTGTCGCCTCCAAAAGTTTATAGGAGTTCTTATGCGTTACTTTATTATGGCGCTTATGATTACTGCATTTTTTGGTTGTTCAAATACTTGGCATGGAGTTAAAGAAGACTCAAATAGTGCATATCAATGGTCAAAGAAAAAGGTCAATGACGGCGCTGAATGGGTTGGAGAGAAAACTTCAAACTAACACAAACCGGGAGATGGCTGAGTGGTCGAAAGCGGCGGTCTTGAAAACCGTTGAGGTGAAAGCCTCCAGGGGTTCGAATCCCTTTCTCCCGGCCACTAAATTTAATCAATTTAACTTTATTTTGTTGCCCTACTAATTTAGTAAGACAATTACTTTTAATCAACTTTTTTGAAAATCAAAGATGTATTCACCCCACCAAAAGCAAAGTTATTACTCATTACAAAATCTGTGTTGATAGACGCCAAATCTTTAAGATAATTTAGCTTAGCGCATCTTTCATCGATATCATTTAAATTTATCGTAGGGTAAAATTTGCCCTGTTTCATCATCTCGATACAAAATATAGCCTCCTGTCCCCCGCAAGCCCCAAGAGTATGACCTAAATAACTTTTCGTACTTGAAATAGCTATGTCGCTACCAAAAACTTGATTTGTCGCTATGCTTTCTGCGATATCTCCAAGAACTGTCGCAGTGGCGTGAGCGTTGACGTAGCCTATATCTGCTGGTTTTAAGCTTGCGTCTTTCAAAGCCAGCTCCATAGCCACAGTCATTGTTTGGCTATTTGGCTGGGTTATGTGTGTGCCATCGCTTGTACTACCAAATCCAACTACCTCAGCAATAGGCTTAACGCCTCTTCTCATCACACTTTCTTCACTCTCAAGTATCAGATATCCAGCCCCTTCACCAAGCACCAGCCCATCACGGTTTGCGTCAAAAGGCGACGGAGTAAGTTTTGGAGTCTTATTTTTAGAACTTGTCGCATAAAGCGTATCAAAAACATAAGCCTCACTAGCGCAAAGCTCCTCAGCCCCGCCCGCTATCATCATATCTATTTTGCCAAATTTGATCGATTCGTAAGCATATCCTATGGCGTGACTTGCTGAAGTGCAAGCCGAACTAGTCGGTATGATCCTACCTTTAAGACCATAAAAAAGTGCTATATTTGCAGCTGTAGTGTGTGGCATCATTTTTATATAGGTGTTTGCGTTGCAGTCGCTTTGTCCATCTAACAAAAGCTTAGCCATAGAAGCTATTGCGTCTGTGCTTCCAGTACTTGATCCTGCGACGACGCCCATTGAGCCATTTTTTATACTCTCATCGCCAAGTAAATTTGCCATTTCAAGCGCCCTGCTAGTCGCATCGACGCTAAAGCAACTCACCCTACCCATGCTTCTAGTTTGTTTTCTACTCCAAGAGCTTGGCATACTATATCCATCCACAGGAGCAGCAAGCCTAGTAACCAAATCTTTATATTTTTCCCATTCATCCATATATCGCACTGCATTTTGCTTTTTTTCAAAAGCCACTTTTATGCTTTCCCAAGTATTTCCAAATGAGCTAATTATCCCATATCCGGTTACAAAAACTCTCATATCATGCCTCCATTTACACCTATTACTTGTTTTGTTATATACGCTGCTTCATCTGTGAGTAAGAAATTAACGATACCAGCGACCTCTTTTGCCTCACCAAAACGCTTAGCTGGTATGAGCTTTTTTATCTCATCTAAGGGCAAGTTTTCGTCTATCATATCTGTCATTATGAGCCCTGGAGCGACCACATTTACAGTGATATTTCTACTTGCAAGCTCTATGGCAAGGCTTTTGCTAGCCCCTATTAGCCCAGCTTTGCTAGCTGAGTAGTTGCTCTGACCTCTGTTTCCAGCTATGCCACTTACTGAGCTAATGACGACTATTCTACCAATCTTAGCTCTTATCATAGGCATTATAAGTGGATTTAAAACATTATAAAAGCTATTTAAATTTGTATTAATGACGCCTTTCCAATCATCTTCGCTTATAGCTGGAAATGCAGCGTCTCTAGCTATCCCAGCATTTAAAACCACTGCGTAAAATGGCTCACTAAATTTAGATAAAGCCTCTTTAGCTTCTAAAGTATCGCCGACATCGAAGCAGACAAACTCGCTTCCAAGCTCCTTGCTTAAGCTTAAAAGCCCGTCGCTCTTGCTTCTTCCGTGGATCACCACTTCATAGCCACTTTCTTTTAGCCTTCTAGCTATTGCCTTGCCGATGCCCCTACTTGAACCAGTTACTAATACTTTTTTATTCATTTTTCAACCTTATCATCATTTTATCGCTTGGATTAAGCACGCTAAGCTTTGCACGAGCAACTAGCCCATCGCTTACAAAAGCCTCACAGTCATAAACCCCAAATCCGCTCTCATCTTGAATCGAAATAGAAGCGTTGATATCCACCACGTCGCCTATTTCTAAATTTGGTCTAAATAGTTCGCATTTTCTACTACCAATCAAAAAGGCTAGCTTTTGTGCACTATTTTTGTCCAAAAAGCTCTTATAAAGCCCCAAAGTTTGAGCCATTATCTCTATAAGCACGTAGCTCGGGAATTTGCCATTTTTGATAAACTCGCTATTTTTGATAGTCGTTCTTGTCTTTATGCTCTGGGTATTGACAAAAATAATTTCATCAACCAAAACCATATCGCCACTATGAGGCAGCAAACTCTCAATCATCATCCACTCCTAAAATTATACAAGCGTTATCTCCGCCAAATGCAAACGACAAACTCATGGTGTTTTTCACAAGCTTTTTTTGTAAATTTGTGACTAAATTTATCTTCTGCAAGGCATCATCATAGCCACTTTTTATACTTTGCAAAGGCAAAAAGCTATCACCCAAAACCAAAGCACAAAGCCCACTTTCTATAGCTCCAGCAGCCCCAAGCGTGTGTCCTATGAGCTGCTTTATCCCACTACTTGGTGATTTTATCCCGCTACTAAACACAGCGTTTGACTCCATTAAATCATTTGCTACCGTGCCTGTTGCGTGCAAGCTCAGATAATCCACATCGCTTAAATTCGCCGCGTTCAGGGCTGATTTTATCAAATTTGCTTGATAAAAACCGTCGCTTCTGGGACTCGTCATATGAAATGCGTCGCAGTTTGCCATAGCACTTTTTATGCGTATCTCTCCAACCTCGTTACTTCCAACTATCATAAAAGCAGCGCCTTCGCCTAAATTTGTCCCATCTCTAAGCTTACCAAATGGATCGCATTTATGACGTGAAAGTATCCCAAGAGAATCAAACCCAAACAAAGTAAGAGTATTTAAACTATCCACACCGCCAGCTATCACGGCTTTACAAATCCCACTCTCCACTAAATTTTTTGCCTCACTTATAGCTTTGATCCCAGACGTGCAAGCAGTAGAAATGCTATAAGCAACTCCGCTAAGCCCCAAAAAATCACGAATAAATTTAGCCGGATTTGACAAAGAATGCTTTTGCAGATCAAATTTCGCCATATCAAATTTGCCATTTTCAAAAACCCTGTAGTTTTCTTCCACGCCTGAAGTCGTCGTACCTACGACCACTCCGATATTTTGCCTACCGTATTTTGCTGTAAGCTTTGCGATTTGCTCACAAAGTGGCAAAATAGCGCTCAATGCGATTTGGTTGGTTCTTGTTTGATAAATGCTTTCTTTGATAAATTTAAAGTCCAAAAGCTTATCAGCGACCTTTGCGACCATAAAACTTTTATTTTGAACTTCGGCGATTTGCAACGCACTTTTGCCTAAAAAAGCGTTTTGTAAAAGCTCTTTTTCATCTCCAGCAGATGAGAGAATGCTTGGTTTTGAGATAAAAACTTTCATAGTTCTTTTGCCTTGCAAGTTAGTTTTTTGGCTTTTATCAAAGATATTTTTTCTTCATTTTTTATCATATTTAAAATTCCTATAAATATTTCATCAAATTTAGCATTTGGTGGCAAAAATTTTGTATTTTGAAACGCTCCATTTTCTAGCTTTTTACTCACAACTGGAGTTAAAAACGCGTCTAAAAGGACGAAATTTAGCTCATCAGAGACATAAAGCATATAACGCTCTTTATCGCAAACCAGCTCAAAACTTTTTTGACCAAATTTAGGCGTCGCAGGAGCTTCCCATTTGGTCGCACAACCAGCCAAAATCAAAACTAAAACCCCCGCCAAGCCAGCTTTTAGCACACAATCTCCTTTAGCATAAATCTCTTTTTGCAAACGATAGTTATCAAAAAATCTTTGTAAATTTGATGAGTTTTAAAGATATTTTTATCGCAAAAATTCACATTTTTTAAACTGCCAAAATCCAAATTTTTTAGCTTTATAAGAGCTTCTTTTGTGGTGAATATCTTATAAAACTGGAGCAATTTATCACTGCTATTTTGCCAAATCCTCATCTCATCATCGTCAAAACAAAACTCACAAACGCTGGCAATTTCTCTATCTTTTAGCTTTTCAGCATCTATCCCAAATCTCACATTTCCACTCACTAAAAAGCAAATTCCATCTTTATGCGACAAACAAACTCGCCTTTTTTGGGTGCGATTTTTTAGCACTCTTGAAACCACAAAATCCCTATTTTGAAGTAAATTTGGCGATTTTTTAACTCTATTTTTATCGCTTCTATTTAGGCTTTTATAAGAAAGCTTTAGAGTGCTTTTATCGGCCAAAATATGCAATTTAGCCACTCTCATTTTGCGCTCCTTAAAGTAAGCAAACAAGCACAAAGTGAGGCTAAAAATACGCTCAAAAATACGCTCAAACCAAAGCTAAAAACAGCGCTCGTAGGACTAAGAGCCAAAACGCCAAATGAAAAAATAGACGTCACGCTTGCTGAGATTATACCTAAAATTCGATTTTTAAAATGCATCTTTAAGTCACAAGCAAAAAGCATATAATCAATCCCCACAGCGCTTCCTAAAATCAAACCAAATATCGTAAAAATATTTATCTCAAATCCAAAAATAGCAAAAAAAGATAGACAAAACAAGCTAACCCAAATGACTATAAAATTTATTTTCACACTGGTTTTAAGCCCAAGCAAAGCCCACAAAGCCAAAAAGCAAAACACAAAACCACAAATTTTTAGAATTACAGCATTAAGCTTAATGTCTATAAATGAGCTATTTATATTTTTAACATAATCGCTATAATTAGCACCAAATTTATCTAAAATAGCGTCAAACTCAGCGTTTTGCGTCGCTTTAGCGATATAAATAATCTCTTTATTATCTGCAAAAAAATTATCACATTTAACGCCCAAAAGCTCCAAACAAACCTCTTGTGGACTAAGGCTTTTTTGTGAAATTATTTTGTGAAATTCGCTTTGTAAATCACTTTGCAAAATGCCGATATTTTCGTATTTTTGGACTATTTTTTTATCATTTTGAGCTTTAGCTAGCTCATCTTTTATCTCATTTTGCAACCAAATTTCGTTAAAAAATTTAGATACAAAAAACGGCTTTTCTATCAGATTTCCAAGACTTTCTACTAAATCTTTGCTCTGATTTTGGCTCACTATGATAAATTTGCTTCCCACCAAGTCCATCTCTTTAGCAAAAACCATTGAATGCTCCAGCATCCAAGTGGGGGCTACTGAGTAGTTTTTGATATCATCACTCAAATTTGAAGTGGCGATTTTATAAATCCCAATCATGGTAAAAATAGCCGCAAAAGCAGCGATAAATTTAATATTTTTAAGCACTGTTTTGCAAGCTAAAATCCAAAAATCAAGCAATTTATCAAAGCGTTTGTGACTATAAAAAATTTCATCTTTTATCAAATTTGGAAATAAAAAATAGGTGCCCAGCAAAGCTCCAATCAGTGAAAATAGTGAAAAAATAGCTATTTCGTGTAAAAATCCCATTGGCGAAAATAAAAATATTCCGTACCCAAAAGCAGTCACAAAAAATGCTATAAAAAGAGTTTTTCTCACACATTTTATATCAGAAATTTGGATTTTTTTGCCCGTGTTTGAGCTCAAAAAATGAAGCGGATAATCAAGTATGAGACCTATCAAACTAGTAGAAATCACAAGGGTAAGCACATGCAAACTATCAAGTACTAAAAGCGTGCCAAAAAGCCCACAAACTAGCGAAAACGCCACTATAAAAATCATATAAAAGGCTCTAAAATTGCCAAAAGCAAACCAAATAAATAAAATACTCAAAACCAGCGAAATAGCCCCAAGATACGAGCTTTGCTCTATTGCAGTTTTTTTAGAATATGCTTGAAATAAAAATGGTGAGCTTAGATAAATCTCATCTTTTTGTTTAAGCTCGCTAGCTAAATTTAAGAGTTTTTCATAAGAATAATTTGACTTTACTTGGTAGCTCATCAAATAAAAATTTTCAGTTTTTAAAAGCTTTGTTTTTGGATCAAATTTCGCTCCAAAGCTAAGATCCAAACCCCTAACAAATCCGAAAAAATCGCTACTCAAAGGTAAAATTCTAAAAGGCGAAAATATATTTTTAATACTATCATCAAAAAATAAATTTGGATCGCTCTTAAGTGTATTTATCAAATTTATATCAGCCAAAGCTAAAATATGGCTTGATAAATTTGCTATATTTGGCTCATTCTTGTAAAGCAAATTTGAGTTATCAACTAGATTTTCTATAAAATATTTATCTTTGATATCCTTAAAAAGTATAAAAAAATCATTTTTGGAGTTGAAATTTGCTATGATTTTTTCTTCGCCATTATCAAATTTAAGCTCTAAAAGCGAAAAAATATCCGTATTTATCTTGGCTAAGTTTTGCCAGATAAACAGTGAAAAAATAGCAAAAATAACGCCAAAAATTACTCTCATATATCACCAACTTTGAAGCTATAGATCGTCACGTCACCGCCCGCTTCATCTAGCTTTATTGTTTTTACAAATTTATCGCCACTTATTGTGATTTGCTTAAAAATCTTAGCGATGATATTTTTAGGATTAAGCTCTATTTGCCAGCTAGGTTCATCGCCACTTATGATAAAATCAAAATCGCTTTTTAAGGCGGTCAAATTTACATTTAGCATATTTAGAAATAGCTCTTCATCAAAAATTAGCTCTATTTTACGGTAATTTTCGCCGTCAAACTCAAAAATCCCTTCCTTGCTAACCCTTATGCTAAACTTAGTTGGCTTAGTTGTGTTTTGCTCAAAAGTCCCATTGATTATGCTAAAAGTACCACTAGAAATTATGCTATTTTTAAAACCTTGTATTGTTTTAGTCTGGGTGAAATTACCCTCTACCTGGTCAGTTTTGATTAGGTTTTTGATACCCTTTTCATTAAAGCCAAAAAGGCTACTAACACTAACGCTAACACCAACTAACAAACAAAAAATAAACTTCATATTATCCCTTTTACCAGCTCTTTTAGCTTGTTTGGAGCACTAAATTGTGTTTGTAAATTCGACATTTTTACGCAAGCTTGCGATGTCGTCGCGACGCAAACTTTTTGCCCGTTTTGGTTGTAAATTTCATATTTAAACTTTAAAAAACTCTCCACTTCTATAAGTTTTACCTTTATTTCTATCTCGTCTTTGAAAAATAGCGGAGCGATAAATTTAAAATCCATTTTCGCCACAGGATAGGCGTAGCCGTCGTTTTTCATATCTTCATAATCATACCCAAGCTCGCTTAAAAACGCGCACCTTGCTTGCTCGATAAACTTAACGTAATTGCCATGCCAAACCACGTTCATACTATCCACGTCATAAAACTCGACTTTACTCTTATAGCTTTTCATTTTTACCCCAATAATCAAAAAAATTAAACCACATTTGCGGATAAGATTTGCAATTTTGCGCTAGTAAATCAGCGTAAATTTGGATGTAGGAGCCGATTTTTCGCCTATTTACATCGTTGGCTAAGAAATCAGCTTTTAGATGATATTTGCCTTTGATTTTTATGCACCAAAGCGCCCAAATATCGCATTTTAATATACTAGCTATTGCAAATCCACCTTGTGGGAAATCAGCCATTTTGCCTAAGAATTTTACTTGCGTGGTTTTGTTGCCATTTAGTGGTGTTCTATCGCCCATCACGCAGATAAATCCGCCGCCATCTATGAAATTTGATATTTCAAGCATTGAGCTGATGTCTAGCTCATCGACCTTAAAGGTTTTGATATTTGTTTTGCTAAGTGAGTTTATGATATTTGTGAAATTTGCACTATTTTTATCATAAACCAAAATCGCCATTTTCAAGCCTTTTGCGTGGCTGCTAAGCGCCCTTGCGATCTCGATATTTCCAAAATGACTAACGATGACTACCTTCCCTGACCCACCAGAAAAAAATAGCTTATTTAGCTCTCGCTCGTTGTCTAAAATCAGATCATCGAATTTAATCTTTCCTAGCCAAACGGCGATTTTATCAGTTAAGCTATTTGAGAACTCATAAAAATTCAAAAACCTATTTTTATGTTTTGTTGCAAATTTAGCATTTAAATTCGCGTAAAACTTTTTCAAATTTTGTCGCTCATTTTTAGAAATGATAAAATAGACAAAAGATACAAGAAAAATAATCGGTGTCAAGACAAATTTGGGTAGAAAATATACAAGATAAAAGGTAATTTTCAGCAAAATAAATGAGCCTTTTTCCTTTTGTTCAAACCAATTATTTGCCACTTTTTAGCCTTTTGTAAATGAAAAATGGCAGAGTAAAAAACGCTTTCGCTTGCATTTTTGATATTAGAAAATTATCCCTAAATGACCTAAAATACGAAATCTCACCATATCTTACTGGCACTTCAATCCAACAAATCTCAACTCCATTTTTGTAGTAATTCATAAGTATTTCGATATCAAACTCCATTCTGTTTGAAGTCGTATCTTTGATAGCCTTAAGATCCAAAGGATAGATTCTCATGCCAGTCATCGCGTCTTTAAATTTGCCACCAAAAGTGTTTATATATACCCAAAAATCGGTAATTTTTCTACCATAAAGCCTACTTTTTGGTATGTCTTGCCCGTATTTTCCATATCCACAGATTAAATTCGAAGGATTTGTGGCTGATAATTCAAGCATTTTTGGTATGACTCTTAGGTCGTGTTGCATATCGGCATCTACTTGAAATGCGTGGGTAAATCCATGCTCTAAAGCCCAAGCAAAACCAGTTTTAACCGCAGCCCCTTTGCCAAGATTTTTTTCGTTACTTAGCTTAATAACGTCCAAATCCTTGATAGCTTTTTTGGAGGCTTCATCGCTTCCATCATCTATGATGACTATTGTTTTATCGTAAGCCTTCAAGATTTCGCAGATTTTGACTATGTTTCGCGGGTGGTTAAAATACGGTATCAAAAAGCAAATTTTATACAATTCTTATCCTCCCACTTGCGCTTATTTTTTCATTTGCGTAGACTTTGAAGTTGATCAGATTTGCCTCTTTTGAGATTGTGATTTTGCAGATGTCAAAAGGTCTTAGAAACGCTGTAAATTTCAAGTTTTCCACATTATAAGGCTTATCAATCACGGTGCCAAGCTCACTCAAAGCGTCCATAACAAATCCAACTTGCATAAATCCAGGAACAAGTGGAAAATCCCTAAAATGCCCCTCAAAAAAGAAGCACTCTTCGCTAATATTTGCTTGCATTTCTAAAGGATTTATCAGCTCAAATTTAGGCGTAAGCTTTCTTTGCCAAACTCTTTTAAAATCATCAACGCTAAATTTGCCATAACTATTTTTTTCGATTTTTTCTACAATTTTAAAGTGGCGAATATTTGTCTTAAATTTATCAAACAAATGCCCCTTTAAAGCTTTGATAATCCCGTTTTTACCACTATTTCTAAACTCATCCTTGCCTTCTTTGCTAAGGCAAATCAGAGCCTTTATACGCGTGTCGCCTGCGAGTAAGGCGCATTTAGAATCGCTAATAAATTTATGATTTTTAAGCTCACATTCAGCCTCATCGAGACTAAATCTAAACTCATTTAGCTTTATAATGCGGTCAAATCTACCAAGAAGCTTCAAGCTTTTGCCACTGATCTCAGCCATATCTGAGCTTAGATATTCCTTGCACCATTTTGAGTTTATAATCAGCCTTTCTTGGTCGTTTAGGCTCAAATTTACACCGCCCAAAATCTCAAATCCAGACCCGAAATTTGCTGCTACGATACCTGTTTCTGTGCTGCCATATATCTCCATGATTTTCGCGTCAAATTTATTTCTCAGCTCATTTTCTAGCTTCGATCCAGCCGTAACTATCAAATCAGCCTTATTAATATTTGTTCCTCCGTATTTGCTAATAGCACTCAAAACCACTGGAGAGCTGATAAAAATGGTATTTGTAAAATCATAGCTAAGCACGATTTCAGGATAATCAAGCTTTTTGCTAAGCACTTTTAGTCCCGCAATAAGAGGCAAAAACACCTTAAAAGTAAGTCCAAACATATGTTGGTGAGTGACGCTTGTATAGAGATTTTGAGCGTTCAAGCTTAGAAAATCGCGCAAGAAAATAGCCTCTTCAAACATATCTTTGAGCGACTTTTTTATAGCCTTTGAGCTACCGCTACTTCCTGAAGTGTATAAGAAAAACTCATAGTCCAAATTTAGCTCAAATTCGCTATCCAAATCGCCACTAAAATGTGCGAAATTATCATCATTAATATCGGCAAATTTAGCATCAGAGACGACGTGAGCAAGTGCATTTGCACTCATCGCTCCAAAAAGTGCAACGCAAAAATCAAAAGTAGAGCTCAAATAAATTTTGATCTCTTTTATATTTTTTGACCTCAAATATGAACCAAATTTTAAGCTTTGGTCTGCAAGCTCGCTAAAGCCAGATTTTTCTTCAAGAAAATAGACATTTTCATTTATCATCGCACAAAAATCTTTCTATAAATAATTTCTCCCACTAACAAAACACCAACTAACAAGTAACTAACAAACCCGCAATAAATCATCCAAATATGTTCATTTATAAAGGCTAAAGCAAGGCAAATTCCAGCATTCAAAGCAAAAAATACAATCCAAATTTTAGTTAAATTTCTAGTGTAATTTATAGCTTTTATCGGCAAATCTTTTTGCTTCAATCTTGCAAACTTAGTTATGATAGCTTCGTCTTTTAAGCTATATAAAAATATCCCTAAAAATGCTAAATTTACGGCAACTGGATACAAAAACTTCAAATCATTTAGAAAATAAACCACCACAAAAAATAGGCTAAATAGATAAAAAATCCTGTTTTCCAGCCAAGCTCTCACACCCCACAAAATAGCAAGCAAAAGCAAAACGCCACTCAAAAAGCCTAAATTTAAAACCACAAAAAACGGATAAGCCAGTGTCGCTAAAAAAATTAAAGTTTTAACTAACACTAACATTTGTTAGAATTTTTTAGCAACTGCTTCTACGATATCGCCTAGGGTTCGGACGTTTTTGAAGTCGTTTGGCTCTAGTCTGTGGCCAGTTTGTCTTTTGATATAATCAATCAAATCAATCGCATCAATGCTATCTATGTCTAAATCTTCGTAAATTTTAGCTTCAAGCTTTATCTTTTCTGGCTCCATTTCAAAAAGCTCAACCAAAGCATTTCTTAAAATCTCAAATATCTCATCTTTATTCATAATTATTTCCTATTTTTTTCTACAAAATCAGCTAGCGACTTTACGCTGTGATAAATCTCTTTTAGATTATCGGTTTTAGCGTCTACGGCTATTCCATATTTTTTTTGCATAGAAAGTCCGAGCTCCAAAGCATCCACACTATCAAGTCCAAGCCCATCACCACTGAAAAGCGGGGCGTTTTCATCTATGTCAGATATTTTCATATCTTCTAAATTTAGATCTTTTATGATTAATTCTTTGATCTCATCTATCATTTTTAAACTCCTCATTGTAAATTTCTTTTAAGCAATTATGCAAGGCTCTGGCTCTTATGGGATCAGGCTTTTGCGTGCTAAAATCATCTATTTGAATGCTAGGTAATACTTTAAATTTATAGTTTATAGTATTTGCTGGTGTTTTATACCACGCCTCGCCCTTTTTTAGGCTTCTTGGCTTCATATCAAGATAAATAGGCGTCAGATATTTCGCCGATTTTATAGCGATATAAGCAGCAGCTTTATGAAAAACAATCTCATCTTTTGTCCTGCTGCCCTCAGGGAACATAACCAAAATCTCCCCATTTTTCAAAGCTTCACAAGCTTTGTTTAAAAACTCTTCGTTGTTTGTGTTTGGTATGTAACCACAAGCCTTTATGGCTGCAAACAAAAAAATATTTTTTTCTAGTTCGCCTTTTACTATGCAATTTGCGTTTTTGATTTTTGATAAGAAAAATACAATATCAAGCAAACTTGGGTGATTTGAAATGATTATTTCTCCTGGTCTGCCTACTGTTTTTAAAATAGAAGCATTTGAGTGCTGATAGCCTAAAAACTCTGTAAAAAATATGAAAAATCCCCAAGCATTTCTTACTAAAAATCTAGAAAATCGCCTTACAAATTTATACTTTTGTAATCCTAGCAAAATTATAGGGCAAAAAAGTAGATTGCCAAAAATACAGATAATCCCAAACCAAATGAACAAAAAGCCAGTTATGCAAATTTTGATAAATTTCACTGCCCAAAGCTCCATTTGTAGATCAGTTTATCGCCTGTAAAGCTAAAATTATTTGGATAATTCTTCACAAAAACTTCCGTGCTTTTTGGGTTTTCTTTTTGGATTTGGGCGTTTTTATCAAACTCTTCAAAGCAAAGCTCGCAGCTATCGCCATTTTTAATGATAAAGGCAACACATTGTTTAAACTCGCTTAACGCATCTTCTTCGTAAGCAATAACGCAAATTTGCTGAAACTCATTAAGCTTTGAAATAGCGCAAATCATAGCATCTTCAACTGGCGCGGAACTACTTATAGCGTATATCGGACTATGTATTTGGCGCAAAATCCCAATACTTGCAACCGGAGCATTTAGCACTGAAGCTGAAAAAGAGTTTGGAGAAACCAGCGATGAGCCACTTAGCTCAGATAACAAATCTATACAACGGTTTATCTCGCCGAAATTTGACGCAAATACTATAGGCATATCAAATTGCCCAAAATCCAAGATACTAGAATAGATAAATTTAGCCGTATTGCTTAGTTTTCTGCGATTTAGTGGAGATATTTGGCTCAAATCCACCCCAGCGATATCTCCACAAGCGCCAAATTTAACTATATCAAATTTCATAATGGCAAAATCGCAAACGCAAAACATAGTAAAAAAATATGAATTTATTCACATTTATTCCTTTTAAATATATTATCATAATAATATCATTTTATTTTTTATTCTACATAATATTTGGCAAATAGAATTTAATTTTTGATTATAAATCCAAAATATTTTTATCATTTTAGCTAAATTTACCACTGATATAGTAAAATAATAATTCAACGACGAAATCAAAGGATACAAATGAATACTATTTTACTAATAAACGGCGCAAAAGACTTTGGCAGCTCAAAAGGTATTTTAAACCAAACCCTACAAAACCAAGCAAAGCAAACCCTAAAATCGCTTGGAAAAGATATCTTAGAAACCGTGATAGATGACGGATATGACGTAGCTGGCGAGCTTGAAAAGTGGCAAAAAGCAGACGCTATCATCTGGCAAATGCCTGGCTGGTGGATGGGCGAGCCTTGGATAGTCAAAAAATATATCGATGATGTACTTACCGCTGGATATGGCGTGCTATACCAAAACGACGGCAGAAGTAGGAAAGACGAAAGTGCGAAATACGGCTCAGGAGGACTAGCAAAAGACAAAAAATATATGTTTAGCCTCACTTGGAATGCGCCACTTGAAGCATTTACAAATAAAGAGCATTTTTTTGGTGGAGTTGGCGTAGATGGCGTGTATTTGCACTTGCATAAAGCTCATGAGTTTTTAGGAATGAGTGCTTTAGCCACTTTCATCTGCAATGACGTAGTCAAAAATCCGCAAGTAGAGCAGTATCTCAAAGACTATGATAAACATTTAAAAGAAATTTTCGCTTAAGAGTTTTGAAGCCATTTTTTTATGGCTTCTTTTTCTAAATTTAAAAATGCTTCGTCATTTGCTATCAAATTTGTATTAAATTCAGCTAAATCTCTTTTGGTTTTTTCTTTAAATTTAGCTACAAACGAATAAGCATCAAGTACGTTTGCATCGCAAAGATTTTTTATACTTTTTACCGCCATATCTATGCTCCAACCAGCATTTGATATAAAAGGAATAATAGTTTTATCATTCAAATCACTGTTTACCAAAAAGCTTTTTACAGGAGCGCAAATATCCAAAGACCAAAGTGGCACTCCCAAGAATATAGTATCGAATTGGCTCAAATCAAACTTAGTTTCAAGTTTTGGAAATATAGAATTTTGCTTTTGCAAATAAGCTAATTTAACCATTTCATCATAGTCTTTTGGATAGCTATCTTTAGTTTGTATCCTAAAAAGCTTAGCACCTGTTTGCATAGATATAAAGCTAGCAAATATATGCGTATTTAGCGTTCTAGAATAATACACTATAGCACTCTTACTGGTATTTGCAAATAAATTTGAACCAAATAAAAATATACTAAATTTAATAAAATCTCTACGATTGAGCATACAAAATCCTAATTAAGCTTTTTAATCAAATTTAAAACATCATTTTTACTAGCATAACTACTCATCACGCCGGTACTTTTAAAATTAGCCTTGCAAATTTGAGCTAAGATATTTTGAGTTTGCCCCATACCACTTCCGCCACTTGTAGCAAACAGCACCACGGATTTAGCGCTAAAATCATAACTTTGTAAAAATGTCTGAATGATACGCGGCGCCTCATACCACCATATCGGAAAGCCCACGTAAACAGTATCGTAAGCGTCTAAATTTGGCTTCAAATTTGCTATGGCTGGGCGTGAGTGGGCGTCTTTCATCTCTAGGCTTGAGCGAGAGTTTGAATCGTGCCAGTTTAGATCATTTGGGGTGTAAATTTGAGCTGGAACTATCTCAAAAAGCTCGCCTCCGGCTGCGTCGGCGATTGTTTTTGCTAGTCTTGCAGTTTGCCCGCTTGCTGAAAAATAAGCTACTAATATCTTGTTCATTTTTTCTCCTTATCTAGCGCTAAATGCGCTTCCTGCTGAGTTTTCAAAGTCTGCTGCGCTTCCTGCGTAAGCCTCAGTATTTTTCATATCTTCTTCAAGCCAGGCTATTTTATTTTTAGCAGAGCTAAATGCTGCCGCGCCCAAAAATAGGCTAAAAGGAGGTTCTTTCATTCTTGAAACGTTATATAAAATCTCTGCGAATTTAGCTGGATTGCCAGCTTGTTTGCCACTATAATTTTTCGCATGAGTCTCAAAAGCTTCTCTTTTTAGCTCATAATCACTAATTCTATCTTTTTTACTTAGCTCCATGCTAGTGCCTAAAAACTGCGTTCTAAAGCCAGCTGGCATGATATTTACGCTGTGAATCCCAAAGTCTTTGAGATCTAGCAAAAGCCCTTCACTAAGCGCGCTAAGAGCAAATTTACTCATGCAATACGGCGTTGAATTGTTTGAGGCTCTAAATCCAGCTATCGAGCTAAGATTAAATATCCTTGCTCTGATATTTTGTGCGTTTCCACCCTCTTTAATGGCTTGTGGACGCATAAGCTTTAATGCGTGTTTTGCTACAAGAAATGGCGCGAAAACATTTACTTCAAACTGCGCCCTAAGATCAGCTTCGCTAGTTTCTTCGACAAAGCCAAGAAGCCCATATCCAGCGTTGTTTACCACGTTATCAAGTCTGCCAAATTTAGCCTTGATTGCGGCGATATTTGCCTCTATATTTTGGCTCATTTTCTCATCAAATTTAAGCTCCAAAGGCAAGAAATTATCACTCTCATTTCCGAGCTTGTCTATGATATTAGCAAGATTTCTACTAGTTCCTGCGACCTTGTCTCCTTTGCTTAGAAGGTATTTTGCAAGAGCTAGCCCTAGCCCACCGCTTGCTGCTGTGATATACCAAACTTGAGTATTCATCTTATTTTCCTTATTACTGGTTTTTGCATTTAAAATAGTCGCCCCAGCCAAACTTACAGCGCCTAAAATCATACTATTTTTTATAAATTTACGCCTAGAATCTTTCATTTTGTCTCCTCGCTTTTAAATTTAAAATCCTCTTTTTCATACCTTTTGCCAAGATACACGCCCAAAATCCCCCATGCAAAGCTAATGAAAGCCCCCACAAACAAAACAGCACTTATGCTAATCTTGGCTATAGCGCCTTCTACTGCCGCGCTCATGGAATCCCCAGCTCTATAAACCACGGTATCTAGGAAATTTTTGACCTTGTATTTACTCTCGCTATCAAGTGGCACAAAAAGCATCTCACGACCAGGTTTTACAAGTGAGTATTCGCCTATGCGTCTTATACTCATCACAAGCACCAAAACCCCAAAAGTAGGATAAAATGCCAGTAAAACAAACCCCAAAGCTACCACAAATCCAAGCACGCCCAAAAGCCATTTGACACCGAAAAACTCTGCTATCTTTGAAGTGATGAAAATCTGGATCAAAAAGCTGGAGAGTTGCACGATAAAATCGATATTTGCAAATGCTGCTGCTCTTGCTTCTCTGCTCTCAAACATACCAGAGATTATTCTTGCTTGCTCCATATATAAAAACGTCGAAACGCTAGTAAGCAAGAGTATAAATCCTAGTAAAGCTAGCAAATAATGCGATTTGATAATCAAGAAAAAGCCCACAAATGGATTTTTGGAGCCGATTGGTCGCTCAAATCTCTCTTTTATAGAGGCCACGCCAGTTTGAGGTATTTCTAAACTCAAAGCTTCTTTGATTAGCAAATTTTTTAATACTAAAGAGACGACAAGGCAGGTTACAGAGATAAAAATAAAGCTTGGAACGTCTATAAATTTACTCAAAAACGACACAAAAAACGCTCCAACAATCCCACCTAAACTAGCTCCAGCCGAGATAATGCCAAATAATCTAGCGCTTCTTTCTTTGCTAAAAAGGTCAGCCAACAAACTCCAAGCAGTGCTAATCACAAAAATATTAAAAACGCTCACCCAAATATAAAAGCTTCTAGCTACGATTAAGTATGCCTCGCTGCTTTGTGGAATTTGGCGAATAAGGACAAAAAATCCTACTAAATTTAGAGCAAAAAAGCCATAAATAAAGTCTGTATAAAGCTTGCGTTTGATCGCTCCGCTTAAAATCATAGCCAAAATTGAGCCGATTATTGTAGCTATAAAAGTCCCTAAAAATAGCCATTTTAGCTCACTTGCCCCACCGCTTATGCCAAGGGCTTCTCTAATTGGTCTAAGCAAAGAATAACTAGCAAACAGACTAAATATAAAAAACGCAGCGATAAGCAAAAACTTGCCCTCGCCCTTTTTTAGGCTTAGAATTTGATTTATATTCATTTAAAGAGCCCGTTTAAAAACTTAACCGTTTCTGGCTCGCGGTGATCTAAAAATAGGGTTTTTCCACTCTCAAGTCCAGCTATCAAGCTCATATCGTTTTCATCTAAGCTAAAGTCAAATACGCTGATATTTTCTATCATTATTTCTTTGCGAACTGTTTTTGGGATCACCACGACACCTCTTTGGATGAGCCATCTTAGTATCACTTGTGCGTTTGTTTTGCCATATTTTTTGCCAATATTTGCTATGGTTTGGTTATCAAACATCCCACTTTTGCCCTCGCCAAAAGGCGCCCAAGCCTCCATCACGATGCCAAATTCACTCATCACATTTTTTGCATACTCTTGGTTTAGCAACGGGTGGCATTCGATTTGGTTGATAGCTGGTTTGATTTCGTTATGCAAACAAAAATCCACAAGCCTATCTGGATAAAAATTACTCACGCCTATGGCTCTTATTTTGCCTTCTTTGTGTAGTTTGCTAAGCGCTCTCCAAGCTCCATAAACATCACCAAAAGGCTGATGTAAAAGATATAAATCAAGATAATCAAGACCAAGTTTTTTAAGCGAAATATCAAAAGCCTTTAATGCAGCCTCTTCGCTCATATCGCTTATCCAAAGCTTTGTAGTGATGAAAAGCTCTTCTCTTTTGATACCACTTGTCTTGATAGCTGTGCCGACTGCTTCTTCGTTGAAATACGCCTGAGCTGTATCGATCGACTTGTAGCCTACGCTAAGAGCGTCTTCTACACATCTTTGGCACTCTTTTAAATCGCTTATTTGATACACTCCATAACCCAAAATAGGCATCTTCACGCCATTATTTAACTCAACTACTTGCATAATCTCTCCTAATGATCTAAATTTAAACGACATTATAAAACCTTACACTAAGTGTTTGTCAAGGGTAAATTTGAAAAATTATATAAATTTAAGAAGAAAGTGGAATTTGGCTTATCCAAATTCCAAAGTTTATTTAGCAGATTTTATCTTTTTTTTGAGAGTCATTATGCCCTCATAATCCTTGCTTGCTGGATTGATCGTATCTTCATGACTGGCTATCATATTTTTATAATAACTGACCTTATAATCAAGTTTTTTATCTATCTCTTCTAGCTTTTTTATCTCAGATTTGATGAGCGCTTTTTGATCTTCTATCATTTTTAGCCTAAGAGGGGCACTACTTTTGCCCTTTGCGGCTAAGTTTATATAGTCTTTTACTTTTTCTATACTCATGCCAATTTTGCGGAAACAATCCACCCACATGACCCACTCTATATCTCTATCGCTGAAATAATTCACACCGTTTTTGTCACGCTCGACGAAAGGAAAAAGCCCTTTTGATAGCCAAAATCTGATAGTTCTTGATGAAATACCAGTTTGCTTTTCTACTTCGATGATAGTTTTTGCCATTTTAGTCCTTTAAATTTGACCATATTTTTGCATATTATAATCAAAAATTTAAAAAATTTGTAAAATATTTACTTTTATTTGTAAATTTTATTACAAATTTAATCTTATAGCTATATCATACAGATTTTAAAACTATTTAGGATATATTTATGAAACTCAAACTAGGCTTTCATCCAGAGCTTTTTGCGACCTTAAAAACGTATTCAAAAGATAAATTTATAGCTGATTTGATGGCTGGAGTCATCGTAGGCATCGTGGCATTGCCACTAGCAATTGCATTTGGCATAGCAAGTGGAGTAAGCCCAGAAAAAGGGCTGATAACTGCGATAATTGGCGGATTTATAGTCTCTTTTCTTGGCGGTACAAAAGTCCAAATCGGCGGGCCGACTGGTGCTTTTATTGTTATTGTTTATGGTATCGTGGCAAATCCACAGTTTGGGATTGGTGGGCTTGCAGTGGCTACCATAATGGCTGGAATCATGCTTATGCTAATGGGCTTTTTGAAGCTTGGAGGTATCATCAAATTTATCCCATATCCTATAATCGTGGGCTTTACGAGTGGTATTGCTGTGACTATATTTACCACGCAAGTTAATGATCTTTTGGGGCTAAATTTGACGAATTTGCCTGGCGATTTTTTCTCAAAATGGGTGGTTTATTTTTCGAATTTAAGCAGCATTACGCCTGTGGCTGTGTTTTTGAGTCTGCTTAGCGTGATTCTTATCCTTATCACACCTAAATTTTCTAAAAAAATCCCAGGAAGTCTGATAGCTATCATTATCGTGACTATTATTTCAGTTGCTTTGACTAAATATTTTGGAATTACTGGCATTACGACCATCGGCGATAGCTTCCCAGATTTGAGTGCCGATATTAAGCTTCAAGGCTTTGATTTGCCAAATTTAGACCAAATCCAGCTTCTAATTCCACTTGCTTTAACAATTGCGATTTTGGGCGCGATAGAAAGCTTGCTTTCTGCGACTGTGGCTGATGGCATCACAGGAGACAAGCATAACTCAAACACCGAGCTAGTCGCACAAGGCGCTGCAAACGTAGTCGTGCCGTTTTTTGGTGGTATTCCAGTCACTGGAGCAATCGCTAGAACCATGACAAACGTAAATAACGGAGCAAAAAGCCCAATTGCAGGCATTATCCACGCTGTGATGCTGCTGCTTATCATGCTATTTTTACTCCCACTAGCTAAGCACATTCCGCTAGCTTGTTTGGCTGGAGTTTTGGCTGTGATTTCATATAATATGAGTGAGTGGAGAACGTTTTTATCACTCATCAAAAACTCAAGATCTGATGCAAGCGTGCTTATCATCACGTTTTTGCTAACAGTGATTTTCAACCTAACTGTAGCTATAGAAGTCGGACTTTTGTTTGCTGTGCTTTTGTTTATGAAGCGAGTTTCAGAAAATACCAAAATCTCAGTGGCTACTGGTGGGCTTGATCTTAGCGATGAGGGCGAGTTTCACCATGAAGAAGCTAAGCTTGAGCTAAGAGATGGAATAGAAGTTTATGAGATAGATGGGCCGTTTTTCTTCGGAGTGGCAAACAAAATAGATGAGCTGATGAATATCGTCGCAGAGCATAAAGCAAAAGTAAGAATAATCCGCATGAGAAAGGTTCCGTTTATGGATACGACTGGGCTTCACAACCTAGAAAGCCTATATAGACTCTCTCACGATCACGGCATACACGTCGTCTTATCTGGCGTAAATAGAGATGTCAGAAAAGTCTTAAGAAACTCACCACTATATAATCAAATAGGCAAAAAGAACGTTTGTGCCAACATCAGTGTAGCACTAAAAGTGGCAAATGAATATCTTGATAGCTTGCCAGAGCAAGAAGATTAAAGCAGCTTGCTTTAATCAATTTTAATTGGCTCTTGAGTTGTTTTTAGCCTTAATCAATTTTAGCCAAATGATCTTCGTAGATAAATTTATGCTCTTCGGGCAAATTTTGGTAGATTAAATTTGCTAATTCTCTTATCTCCCAAAGCGCTGATTTAGAGCTTCTAAGAGCGATGAAGTTTTGCAAGCTTCTAGCATTGATACTCCAGCTTAGCTCAGTTTTATAGCTCTCAGGTAAGCAGTATTTAGCTATGTCAAGGCTTGTATTTTTAGCTAGAATTTGACGTAAGTTTTCAAGTGCGTTTATGCTAGCATTATCGACAAACTCATTGCCAGTTAGCACTAAATATCTACTTGCATTTTCAAAATCCCCAGCTTTAAATTCACTTTCGTTTTTTAGCTCTTTTAGGGTGTAGCGAGTGCTTTTCACGCTTAGACTTGCGATACGGTGACGGACTAATTCTTGAAGCAACGCTCTACTCACGCCTTTTATATAAAAATTATAATAAAGATGTTCAAGTGTGCTTGCGTGTTTAAATTTGTTTCCCACACGGTCGATCAGTTCTATATCTTTTTCTCCACCATTATCGCTTTTATCAAAGCTTTGCCAGCAAGTGCGAATGGCGTTTGAGCAGACCCAAAGCGGCGTGTGATTTAGCAATTTGACTTCCATAAATTTCCTTTTTTGGCGTAATTTTACCAAATTTATACTAAATTTAAGAGCCTTTTTTTGATGATATCTGCCACCCTAAATGAATTTGCATATATGCTCCAAGTATAAGGCACGCTTCCACCAGTAGGCATAAATGAAGCGTCGCTAACATAAAGATTTGTTAGTTCGTGAGCTTTGCAGTTTTTATCTAAAACGCTAGTGCTAGGATCATCACCAAATCTAGCCCCGCCAGCTACTAAATTTGGTGGCGGATCATAACTAGCATTATAGCTAACATCTTTTGCACCCATTTTTTCTAGGATTTTTACAGCTTGTTTAGACAAAAACTCACCGACTTTGAGATCGTGTTTGTGAGCTTCTAGGTTTATCAGGGCTACTGGTACGCCGTATTTGTCTTTGTAAGTATCACTAACACTAACAAAAGTTGTGTTAGTAGGTAACCAGTCATTAAAGACCTCAAATGTCAGCTTTCTACTAGCATAAATATTGGCTTTTATCTTTGCCATAAGTTTATCCCCATAGAGCAAATTTCCGTCATCGTCGTAAAACTGCTCTATGATATTTGGAATAATATTTGGGTGCTCAAATAAAAAATCGATCGTTCCGCCTTTGTACTTTTTGCCATTTTGGCTAAATTCATACCAATTTTGGATAAATCTATTAAAAAACAGTCCCCTACTCATCAAGGCATCACCATCAAATTTACTAAGATCTTTTAGATAAAATGTCCCGCTTCCAGCCCCACCAGCTGAAAAAATCAAATTTTTGCCGACTTGATTTGAGTTGTTTGCTAGTCCGTTTGGAAAGTGCTTGTTTTTTGAGTTTAGAAGTAGCCTTGAAGTCTCGATCGCTTGAGCTGCGACTACGAAAATTTTGGCTTTTATGCTGTGAGATTTTTTAAATTCATCATAATACAAAGCCTCTTTTACACTAAATTTATCACTCACTAGCTTGTAAACAAAGGCCTTTGGGATGATTTTGGCAGGGCACTGCTGGAGCAAAACACGCCCACTGCCCTTAGCCCTACTCGCACAAGGAAATCCCCCGCAAAAATGCGAATAATAACACGCATTTCTATCAAGCAAATTTCGTGAAATAATAGCTCTTGGGGTTGGAAGCGGGGTAAGTCCAAGATCCAAAGCTGCTTTATCAAACCACTTTGTAGCTTCGTTTTCTTCTAGTTTTTCATACGGAAAATGCATCTTGCTTCTAGGCTCACTAAATTTATGCTTTACGACTTTTCCAGATACGCCGACAACCTCTTCAACCTTCGTATAATATGGCTCCAAATCATCATAGCTTATTGGCCAATCAATAACATTTGCACCATCAATTTCGCCATAAACGCTTTTTAGCCTAAAATCATTTGGCTTAAGCCTATGAAAAAACCCACTCATCAAATTTGAGCTTCCGCCCACAAGTGAGCCATTCCAAAAGCTCCAAGTGCCTTTATATTCTTTAGTTTCGCCGTTTGGTTCTTTTTGGATTACGATATGATACTCATCTTTTAGCTCTGGGACGAACATTTTGCGTCTTGAAACGGCTAGTTCATCTTTGCTAAAATCATCTTCTTTGTAGAACTCGCCCTTTTCTAAAACAACCACGCTAAAGCCTGCTTTGCTTAGTTCATAAGCTACAGGGCTTGCACCTGCACCACTACCGATTATGCAAACATCATAAACCATTTATCGCCTTATTTAATCTGAATTTCTACAGAAATGGTACTTTTGGCTGAGGCAAACCAGTCTCATGAGCGACCCATTTCCAGCCATTTGCATCTATGTTTGCTCCATAAATCGGATCACCAAAAGTAGCCTCTGAACAAAAAATAAGCAGATCATAAACCCAATTTTCGCCCCAATCTTGCTCTTTTATAACCAAATTTAAAAGCCTGTTTTGTTCGTTTTGGCTTAAATTTACAAACGAAATTTGATAGTTTTGTCTTGCGATTTCATCAAGCCACAAGCAACCATTTATAAGAAAATTTTTATCTTTTTTTGAAATTTTTGAGTGAGATAAAACTAGTTTGAAATACGACAAAGCATCTATATTTAGAGCTTTTATCTGTGGAAATACGAGCTTTGAAACCCTGTCTAAAATAGAAAACACCTCATCAGTGCTTGGAGTTTTATCGCTGGCATTTAAGCCCATAAACGACAAAAGCAAGGCACAAGGCACTGTTTTGCAAAAAAACCGTCTATTTATCATCTTTGAATACTGCTTTATCAAGGCTGATTTTTCCGCCACCAAATGAAAAAAGAGTAAGTATCATAGCAAGATAATAAAGCGGAACTTCAAAACCGTTGTTCGCAAGACTATATCCGTTTTGGAAATGAACGCTAAAAATCGCAACCAAAATAATCACGATCAAAGGAACGCAAATAGCTCTAGTAAAAAGCCCAAGCACAAAAAGCACCACCGCCAAAGCCTCAAAAATAGCCACCAAATACACGCTCAAAAGTGGAAATGGCACCCCAATAGATGCGAACCACTCAGCAGTTGGCTCTATATTTTGCCATTTTAAAATCGCCGTTTCATAAAAGCCAAAAGCTAAAATCAAACGTATCAAAAGTAGCGTTATTGACTGAAAATTTGAAGACACCAAAGAAAGTAGCGAGCAAAAACTTCTCATGAAAATCCTTGTTTGTGTGATTGTATTTAAGAAGAAGTGCGACGATAAGCCACACTTAATAGGATTTATCAACTAAATTTACTTAGTTGCTCCGCATTTGCTAGCGCCACATTTCGCATCTTTTTTTGCGTCATCTTTTTTTGCGTCGCCACATTTTGTAGTTTTCTCGACTTTTGTATCGCCGCATTTGCTGGTGCCACATTTTTCTGCTGCGCTTAGGTTAGTTGTAAGACCAAAAGCTAAAAATAGACCTGTAAATAAAACTGCTAACTTTTTCATATATGCTCCTTAAGCTTTGAATATGATAAATCTTAGCATAATGCTTGCAGATAAACCGTGACCTGCGTCACAAAAGTCGCTTTTGTATATTATTTTTGTATTACGACTTGATCAAAGCTTTGTCTAGTTTTAGCTGGCGCCTTCTCATCACTGTATCCTAAAGCCACGACCAAAACTGGCTTAAAATGCTCGTCTAAACCTACAAATTTGGTTAATTTTTCAAGATCAAATCCAGCCACAATGCAGCTTTTTACATCTAAGCTCTGAGCGATATTTACTAGATTCGCACAAGCCATGTAGCACTGATTTGTCGCGTAAGCCATAATCTCATCGTCGCTTTGTGGGTCAAAGCGAGCCGCGAAGTGGTCAAGTGCTTTTTGCAATCTCTCGGGTGTGCGTGGTTTTCTATCTACTTGATGTCTGATAAACTCACATCCGCCTTTTAGATCATTTCTAGCGATGATGATGATCGCATGAGAGCAGTTTTTGACATGATCTTGATTATTGCAAATCTCTCCAAGCTCGGCCAAATCATCACTCTTGCTAACAACCATAAATTTCCAAGGTTCAAGCCCGCACGAACTAGGGCTAAGTCTTGTAAGATCCAAAATCTCGTCTATTGCCTCTTTAGCAATCTTTTTGCTAGTAAAATTTCTACACGAAAAGCGGTTTTGCATGATGTTTTTCATAGGATTCCTTTGATATAAATTTGCTAGATTATAACCTTTATTTGTGAATGTTTGGCGGTTAAATTTTATTAATTTCTATATCAAATTTAAATTTTATTTTATGATTTTTGCTTTTGCAGTTAATGACTCAATCTTTAGCTCATAAATGCTGGTTCTTTGAAGTGAGCCAGTCGCTGCAACGCTAAAATATTCCATATATTCAGGTGTGTATTTTTCACAAAGCAGGCGTAAAGCGTTGATTTTTTGGGCTTCGTCTGTGACTTCATAGGCTCTAGTTTTTGCGACCGCACTGAGATATTCTGTAGTAAAAACAGAGCTTCCAAGCTCTCTTGCATTGTCTTTGATGCTTTGGCAAAACTCATAGCTTGGGGCTGGAACCTCATTTTTACTAACAGCTACTAACGTAACGCTTTTACCGTTTTGGTAGAGCCTTGCCTTGCTTCCGACCTTTGCACCGTGTATAAAAATGCTATTTTCAACTCTTGCTATAGAGATAGGAATACTAAAAATCTCACCATCTTCATCTATGCAACTAAGCGTTGCGTACTGGCTATCATCTATTATTTTAAGAGCGTCTTGCTCGCCCAGCTCACGGTCTTTACGTCTCATATTTGATCCTTTCATATTTGATCCTTAAATCTCTTGGTCAAAAAAATCAGTATCGATTTTATAAATTTTCTTTATTTCTCTGATTTGAACACCAACTTCATATTTTATCATTAGCTCTGCTAGGAGACTGCTATTAAATAAATCATAGCCTAGTCTACTCTATTTTTATATAGCGGCTGCTTTTTTTGTGGTTAGAAATAAATCTTCTTCACTAAGTTTAAAATGGTCGGCTATAAAAACATAAGCTTCCCTAATAGTAAAATCAGTTTTATCTACCGCAAATTGTAAAATTGGAAAAGCTATTTCATTATACTTTGGAACTGAGTGAGCAAATTTAATCCTTGATTTTTTTCTCTTTTAGATAATTTTCTAATTTTTCATTATCTAAAACTTTATCAAATTCGATTATGCTTCGGTATTCTTTTTCTATATTAAACTCTTCAACGCTCTCAAGAAATTTTTTAAAATCTGGATTTTTGCTACTTAGCTCATTCATCACAGAGTAATCCAAACTTTCTTTAAATTTAGCCCTTGCTAAAATCACACTTTCATCGACATTTTGAGAACTTAGGCTAATGACGCCTATTCCAAATGAGCCACTCATTCGTTTGATGAGATCCATAAGCTCCTCATCGCTCTCATCAATATCAAGTGCAACAAGGTAGCCCTCGTTTGCCCAGCTTGAGTTACTAACAGCTTGAAAATAATACTCTCTAAAACTGCTTACATTTAAATGTTTTTTCATCTCAAAAGCATAAATTTTAACAGGAAGTGTGCTAAATTTGTTTATAAATTTGCTAAGCTCTTTTTGGTAGTCTCTGTATTCAAAGCTAACACCAACGATATCTGGATACAACCATTTATCAACGCCTTTTTGGGCTTTTTTACTACTTTCATGATAAATTGTTTTAGTATAAGCCTTAAAATTATCATTTACAAAAACAAATCTAGTCAAAAGAATGTGTAAATCTCTCTCACAATATGAAGTTTGTGGCTCTTTTGGAGATATTTGCTCTGCTAAATTTACAGGCTTGCTTACATCTTGATTTTTTAGTTTTATAAGCATAGGCTTTGTGCTAACTACTTCAAATACTGAATTTGGATTGCCTTTAATATCAATATAAATTCTAGCTCCAAAACTAGCCCAAGGAGTTTTACCACCTAAATTTAAATCGCTTATCAAATCCAAATCTTTTGCGATATGATACATACGATTTGGATTTAACGCCTCTTTTTTACGCTCTAAAACCTCTTTTGCTACTTCTATAATAGATTTTGCCATCTTAGTACCTTACATTATTTTGCTTTAGAAAATCCCTTAAATCATCATATTCGCTATTTGTGAAGTATCGCCATTTGCCATCGCCAAGCTGATCTAGGCTAACACGCCCGAAACTAACGCGTTTTAGATCCATAACCTCAAGGTCAAAATATCCAAAAAATCTTCTAAGTTCCCTATTTTGTCCTTCGTTTATAATGACTCTTAGTCTTGTATATCCGCCACTTTGTGAGATGACTTTGTATGCTAAAAATGGCTTAAATTCCATAGAAATTTGCTTGGTTTTAGCGTGAGCGCCTTTTGTAGCGTCTTTAGCGAAAAATCCCTCTTGCATAGCCGCGATGACTGGCTCAGTGATCTCGCCTTTGACTTTTAGGTAGTATTCACGCTCGATATCGCTACTCATCAAAGCCTCAGCAATAGCTGGAGCATCAGTGAGCAGCAGCAGACCCTCACTGGCAAAATCCAGCCTGCCAATGCTGATAAATTTAGATAGCCCGCGAGGCAAATTATCATATATTGTTTTCCTGCCACGATCATCACGTTTGGTTACTAACTCGCCTTTTTGTTTGTTATAAACAATTACGCTAAATTCTTTTTTTAGTTTTATGAGTTTTTGACCTATTTTGACCTTGTCACCGTCATTTACTTCGGTTGCAAGATTTTCTACTACCTTGTTATTTATGCTAACTTTTTTGTCTTTTACTAACTCATCTGCTTCACGGCGTGAGTAGTTAGTGTTATGAGAGATAAATTTATTTATACGCATTTATAGTCCTAAGCTTGTTAAGTCGTGGATGTGTAAAGCACCGATTGGCCTTTTGTCTTTTGTCACGACTAGGATTTGGATTTTATACTCTTCGATGAGTTTTAAAGCTTCATAAGCTAACAAATTTTCGTTATCCAGCACTCTTGGATTTTTGGTTGCATAGCTAATCGCGTTAGCATTTATGTCAAAATTTGGCTCACCAAGAGCGCGTCTAAGGTCGCCATCGCTAAGAACTGCTACTAACTCACCGCTTTTATCTGTTAGTAAAACAGTACCAAGTTTGCCATGAGTCATCGTATCTATAGCAAATTTCAAGCTAACATCATCACTAACAATAGGTAAATTTTCTTTTCTCATTACATCGCTAACTTTAAGGTATAAGCGTTTGCCAAGACTTCCACCTGGATGAAACATAGCAAAATCCTCTTTTTGGAAGTTTCTTAGCTTCATCAAGCAAACCGCCAAAGCATCGCCAAGAGCTAAGGTAAGCGTGGTAGAAACTGTAGGCGCTGCTCCTAAAGGACAAGCTTCTTTGAGTATATCAAGGCTCATAAACTCATCGCTCAAATGGTGCAGACTTGAGCCGCTTTTTGCCATACCGATGATTTTTATCCCACGTCTTTTTATATGAGGCAAAATAGCTAGCAGTTCGCTACTTTCCCCACTAAAACTAATGGCTAGCACAGTATCGCTAGTGCTTATCATACCAAGATCGCCGTGCAAAGCTTCAGTAGGATGCAAGAAAAAGCTAGGCGTGCCAGTGCTTGCTAGAGTTGCAGCGATTTTGGCTGCTATATGACCGCTTTTGCCAACTCCAGTTATGATGAGCTTACCTTTGCACTTAAAAGCTAGCTCCACGGCTTTTTGAAATTTATCATCAAGCAAATTTGCCTGTCTATTTAGCTCATTTGCTTCTAAATTTAGCACATCTTTTGCGATAGCGATAATATCCATAGTTTTCTCCGTTAAATTTGATATTACATTAAGTACACAACAGGGACGATTGTTGGGTATTTTTTGATTTTTCTAAATATATGCTTTCTGATAACTTGTCTGATTTGGTTTTCTAAGGCTCTTGGATCGTGTAAAAGCTCATCTTTTACGTTACTTAAAAACTGTAAAAGCACCTCTTCCATCTCTTTGCTTAGATTTTTGCTCTGCCTTTCGCTCACAAGACCATGGCTTATGACGCGGTTTTGGATAAGTTTTTTAGCATTTTTATCTATTTGAGCGATGATAGTTACCACTCCAGCTTCAGCTAGTTTTTGGCGATCTATGACGACATCGTCGCTGATTTGTTTGTTGATTTGATTATCTATAAATACCTTACCAGTTTTTACTGTTTTTACTCTTTTAATATATTTTTGGCAGATTTCTATCTGATCACCATCACTCATAAGATATACATTTCTCTCATCAACCCCGCACGCCAAAGCTGTTTCTTTGTGGCGAACGATGTGGTTATACTCTCCATGAACTGGCAAGAAAAATTTAGGCTTGATAAGGCGTATCATAAGCTTTTGCTCTTCTTGTGCTGCGTGACCACTGACGTGGATTTCGCTGAAGTCTTGATGAGCTACGCTTGCTCCACTTTTTAGTAAAAAATTTAAAACAGTAGAAACGCTTGTTTCATTGCCTGGGATTGCTTTTGAGCTGATTATGATCTGATCTGTTGGTTTAATTTTGATATATTTATGCTCATCAGTCGCCATGCGGTAAAGCGCACTCATAGTCTCGCCTTGACTTCCAGTAGTCACGATTAAGACCTCATTGTCTGGGTATTTTCCGACTTCATTTGCGTCGATAAATATCTTTTTGTCTAAGCCTACATATCCAAGCTCGATAGCAGTCCAGAGGTTTCTCTCCATGCTTCTGCCTATTACACAGACTTTTCTGCCATGTTTGATACCACGCTCGATAGCTTGATAAACACGGTGGATATTTGAGCTAAATGTGCTCATGATAACCCTACCTTTTGCAGTGGCAAATATGCTATCAAATGTCTTTCCTACGCTGCTTTCACTCTTTGTGATACCCTCTTTATAGCTATTTGTAGAGTCGCTCATCATACACAAAACGCCCTTTTCGCCATAATACGCAAGGCGGTTTAGATCTGTCGGATAGCCATCGATTGGAGTGTGATCTATCTTGAAATCGCCTGTGTGAAGTATCGTTCCAGCTTTTGTAGTGATAGCTAAAGCACTTGCATCAATGATAGAGTGAGTTATATGTATAAGCTCGATTTCAAAGTCGCCAAGCTCGTAAATTTTGCGTTTTTCTATCGGGCGGAAGTAGCTGCGATATGATTTTAAGCCATGTTCTTCAAATTTGTTACTTATCATTCCTAGTGGAAGTGGAGTAGCATAAAGCGGGAATTGAAATTCTTTGAAAAAATACGGCACAGCTCCGATGTGGTCTTCGTGAGCGTGAGTGATGATGATACCACGGATTTTTTGTTTGATTTTGCGAACATAATCAAAATCTGGTATCAAAATATCAACCCCGTGCATGCTCTCGCTTGGAAAACTCATACCGATATCTACTATAATAGCGTCGTTTTCGGTCTCAAATACGGTCATATTCGCACCGATTTCGCCAAGCCCACCAAGTGGAGTTACTCTGATTTTATGCTCGCTTGAACTTAGGTATTTTAGTGGATTTAGTCTTAGCTCGTGGCTTGCTTTGTTTGCCTCTATTGCGGCTTTCATATCCTTTTGCCAGTCTTCATTACCACTGATTTTTACTGTTGGATTGTTCGTTTTGTGTCTGCGTTTTTTAGGTTTTGGAGCTTCTTTGTTTTCGCCATTTTGATTAGTTTGGGCGTTTTGAGTTGCCTCTTCTTCGCCTGTTTTGACCTGTTTTTTTAGATTATCTCTATGATTTTTGTATCTGCGTCTTTTATTTGGTTTTTCACTCGTAACTGATTTTTCCGCAACTGATTTTTCTTTGTTCTCTTCGTTCATTTGTAGCCTCTTTAAATATTTTTAAATATAAGGCGACACTAAGCTCGTGGGGTCTGATAGTCGGATTTAGTTCAAATTTAGCAAACAAATTTTCTAACATTTCTTTGCTTTGCAAGCTAGACAGATTTTTTAGAAGTGTCTTTCTAGGAGCGCTAAACGCTGCTTTTAGAAAGTTTTTGAACTCTGCGTAATCTAGATCTAAACTCAAATCCATATCTTTAACAAGTCTTATGACTGAAGAGACGACTTTTGGTGGCGGGTTAAAAGCAGTGCTTGGCACATCAAAAAGCAACTCACATTTGCCTTTTAACGCTGCTAAAATAGCCAAAGAGCTAAACTCTTTATCCCTGTCTTTTGCACTAAATTTGATGGCAACTTCTTTTTGTATCATCACCACCAAGCCCTTGCAGTTTGGATCATCTATAGCTTTTAATATCATATTTGTCGCAACATAATATGGCAAATTCGCTACCAAAAAATACTCACTGCTGCTTATCTTATCCCAAGCATTCAAAGCATCGCAATTGCTTATGCTTAGCTTTTTGCTTGATATCTCATCTTGAAATTTATCTACTAAAATTTCATAGAGTTCGCCATCTATCTCAAAGCAGTCTATTTGACTGTTAGTTTTAACAAGCTTTTGTGTTAAATCACCTAAGCCAGGCCCAATCTCAACTATACGTTTTACACCATTGGGAATCGATTCGATGATTTTGTTTTTGATGCTTTCATCTTGCAAAAAATTTTGACCAAATTTTTTCTTCGCTTTTATCATCTTGGGATAGTAGCCAAATTTGACTTATAAACGCATAAATTTAGCCTTTAAATTTAAGATAAAAACTCTTGAAAATCCACCAAAATATAAGCAAAACATAGATTATGACTCCACATATCACAAGTGACATTCCAGCGCCAAATTTATTTGCTAAAAACCCAGCAAAAACCGCACCAAATGGCGTAGAACCTAAGAAAAATAAGGTGTAAATACTCATCACTCGCCCACGAAATGCTTGGAATGAGTTGAGCTGGAGAAGTGAGTTTATCGTAGAAACGCATATCATAAAGCTAAATCCAGTCAAGGCTAAAAACATTCCAGCAAGGATAAAATTCGGGCTAAGTCCGATCAAAATCAAAAATGTCGCTGGGACAAAAGGCATAAATTTGACCGTTTTGTAGCTGATATTTTTGCTCGTAAATGCCACCCACAAAGCACCAAGGAACGATCCCACACCAAGTGCTGCCATAAGATAGCCAAATGTCTGCTCATTTCCACCATTAAATTTACTAAGAGCAGAAATCGTCACATTATAGTTTGGCAAAAACGTCCCGACGATCAAAATCACGATAAGCGGACTAAGCAAAATCTCACGCTTTTTGATGTAATGGATGCCTGAAATTATGGATTGTAAGACATTTTCTTTGTGTTTATTTAGCTTTGATGGGCTGTGTTTGATGAAAAATAAGCTTATCAAAATAGCCAAAAATGAAAATGAATTGGCAAAAAAACATGCCGCAAGACCAAATTTAAACATAACAATTCCAGCCAAAGTAGGACCAACAAAACGAGCCGTATTCACTGACATTGAGTTTAGCGCCACGGCGTTTGGAATATCACTTTTATCGTCTATTAGCTCATACAAAAACGACTGCCTACAAGGCGCGTCAAGGCAGTTAAAAATGCCGGTGATAAACGCTAAAATCAAAATCACAGGATATGAAGCAAAGCCAAAAATAATACTAAGCCCAAAGATAAGCGAAGTTAGGCAAAGCCCAGTTTGGGCGATTTTGAGTATGAATTTTTTGTCTTTTCTATCTAGCAAAACCCCACTAAAAAGCGAAAAAACAAGCATCGGAACGAACTGCACCGCAGCCACAAGTCCGACCAAAGTCGCGTCATTTGTGACTTCTAAAGCCAGCCACGGCTGAGCGATATTTTGCATCCAAGTGCCACTTTGGGATATAACCATACCGATCCAGTATAGTCTAAAATTTGGATATTTCAGTGCTTTTAACGGGTTTGTAAATTTTCTTGACACATTTGCTTCTTATGATTTTTGATATATTGTATCAAATTTAGTTTAACAAACTAATTAAGTAATTTCTATAGACTTTTATAGTAAAATCCAAATAAAAAAGAGTTTTTATGGATAAATTTGCAAAACGCATAATTCCTTGTCTTGATGTGAATAACGGCCGCGTTGTAAAAGGCGTAAATTTTGTAGAGTTAAAAGACGCCGGAGATCCAGTAGAAGTCGCTCGCCGCTACAATGATGAAGGTGCAGATGAGCTTTGTTTTTTGGATATCACTGCAAGTAGTGATGGCAGAGATACCATCGTGCATGTGGTCGAACAAGTCGCCAAAGAGCTTTTTATCCCACTTACTGTGGGCGGTGGGATAAGAAAACTTGATGATATTTCCAAGCTTTTAAACGTGGGTTGCGATAAGGTTAGCCTAAATAGCTCGGCAGTTCATAATCCAAATTTGATAAATGAAGCAGCGAATAAATTTGGCTCACAATGCGTAGTCGTCGCAATCGATGTAAAAAAAGTCGATAAGAGCTATCACGTTTTTATAAATGGTGGCAGAGTCGATACTGGGCTTGACGCTTACGAATGGGCGAAAAAAGTCTATGAGCTAGGCGCTGGAGAGATACTACTAACCTCGATGAATACAGATGGCACAAAGTCTGGCTATGACCTTGAAGTCACAAGTAAAATAGCCGCTCTTGTAGGCATTCCAGTCATCGCAAGTGGTGGCGCTGGGACAATGGAGCATATACTTGAAGCGTTCAAATCTGGAGCCGACGCAGCACTAGCGGCAAGCATATTTCACTACAAAGAGATAGAGATCAAAGCGTTAAAAGAGTTTTTGAGGGCTAATGGCATCGGAGTTAGGCTTTGATAGTTTGCGCTGGGGACGTGGAAAGCTTCGCGTGGGCTACGCCTATAGGCATAGGACTTGTGAACTCAGCTATAAATTTAACTAACATTCTAACAAAAAATCCTACTAACGAGTTAGTGTTTGTCGGGACTTGTGGGCTATATAAAGACGGAGAGATTTTGGAAATTTACGAGAGTAAAACGGCTGTAAATTACGAAATAAGTAGGCTTTTGGATTTAGCTTATTCGCCTTTGAAAATGCCAAATGTTTCTTGTGAAACATTAGTAACCAACTCATCAAATTTTATCACGATAGATAAAATCGCCGCTCATAAATTTAGCCAAATGGGGCTTTTTATGGAAAATATGGAGCTATTTTCTGTCCTTGAAGTGGCGAAATTTTTTGATATTCCAGCTCGTGGGATTTTGTGTGCGACAAATTTTTGTGATGAATTTGCCCACGAAAACTTCATCAAAAATCACAAACAAGCAAAAATAAATTTAGAAAAATACATAAAAGAAAGAGAAATTATATGAGAAATTTACTAGACCTAACACAAGATGAGTTAGCAAATTTCGTCCAACCAAAATTTAGAACTAAGCAAATTTATGAGTGGCTATACAAAAAAAATGCTAGAAGTTTTGATGAGATGACTAACATTTCAAAAGATGTTAGAGAGCAGTTGAAAAGCGAATTTTACCTTGATCCACTAACATGCGTTAGAAGTGAAGTTAGTAAAGATGGTAGCGTAAAATACCTTTTTAAGCTAACAGATGGTAAGACTGTTGAGAGCGTTTTGTTACCGATGAAAGAGGAACTAACAAACGAAGATGGCGAAGTAGAAAGACACGCTCGTTATACGATTTGCGTTAGCTCACAAGTGGGGTGTAAAATGGGCTGTAGCTTCTGTCTGACTGCAAAAGGTGGGTTTGTTAGAAACCTTAGCGCCGGAGAGATTGTGGGTCAAATTTTGTGGATAAAAAGAGAGAATAACATACCTTATGAACGTCGTGTAAATGTCGTATATATGGGTATGGGCGAGCCACTTGATAATCTTGCTAACGTTAGCAAAGCTGTTAGTATCTTAAAAGATAATGATGGGCTTGCGATCGGAGCTAGACGCCAGACTATCAGCACAAGCGGACTTGCAAGTCAGATCAAAAAACTTGGTGATCTAGATCTTGGCGTGCTTCTAGCTATTTCACTTCACGCCGTGACTGATGAGCTTAGAGCAAAACTCATGCCGATAAACAAAGCCTACAACATCGCTGCCGTGATGGACGCCGTAAGAGCGTTTCCGATTGATATGCGAAAGAGAGTGATGTTTGAATATCTCATAATGGACAAGGTCAATGACAACATCAGCGATGCGAAAGCCTTGGTAAAACTTCTTCACGGCATAAAAGCTAAGGTAAATTTGATACTTTTCAATCCACACGAAGGCAGCGAATATCAAAGACCAAGCATAGAAAATGTGACTAAATTTAAAGAGTATTTGCAAAACCACGGCGTGACTTGCACTATCCGCCAAAGCAAAGGTTTAGACATAAGTGCGGCTTGTGGCCAACTAAAAGAGAGAAGCAAAGGAGTAGAAAATGACAGCGCTTGATATAGCTGAGCTGATTTTTATAGGTATAGTTGTCGTTTTGGGATTTGGACTTTTTATCAAAGTTCTTTTGAGTGAGAAAGATTAATCTCTTTTAGCAATTTACCAAATCAAATTTAGCCTTTGATTTAACTTCGTAAATTTGACCCTTATACTCAAATTTAATCATATTAGAATGGAGCATTAGCCTTGATGCTCCAGTTATTTTTCGCCTTTCATTCTCACTCATCATACCGTCTAAAATCTGCTCGACATGAAATTTATCCAAGCCATAAAGTGGATCACCCAAGATTTTATGTTTCACATGGAACAAATGCAAGCGAATCTGATGTTGCCTTCCAGTCAGAGGATAGCACTCCACAAGGCTGATATCGCCAATCTCATCGTATTTTAAAAGCCGCACGACAGTCACAGCTCTTTTGCCATTTTCACAGATTTGCATTCTAGTTTTGACATCGTCATAATTCCTTGTAATATCCATATTTTTATCTATCACGAAGCCATCTAAATTTCCAAAAATCTCAGCCTTATCCTTGAACTCTTCAAAATTATTAATACCAAATTTCTTCAGCCCTGCTCCGTCAAATTTACCGCCCACAAAAGCCAAATAACTCTTAGCCACCACCCTATTTTCAAAAGCCGCCTTTAGCTCCACGGCTGATTTTGGATTTTTCGCCACGACGATAACTCCACTAGTCTCACGGTCAAGCCTATGAGCCACGCAAGCACCCCTGCCCCACAAGCTCCAAATCTCATCACACAGACTATACTCGCAGTTTCTACCATTTGGATGAGCCAAAACCCCGCTTGGCTTGTCAAACACACCAAACTCATCACACTCAAAAATCGGCTTTAATCCCCTTGGCTCACACTCATAATCTATAAAATAAGCCTCCCCACAAACTAGATCATTTTTGGCAAAAACCACGCCATCTCCGACTAATCTACCCTTGTCACAAAGCCTTTGAGCCTCTCTCATCTCGTAGCCTAAATTTAATAAAATTTTATATGCTTTTTCGCCAGAAAAATATCCTAATTTAAACTTTTTATAAGCCATTTATAACCAACTTTTCAGCCTTATTTTTGTATAATTCATACCTTAAAATTATACAAAAATTATTATTAAAAAGGCTGGAAATGGTAGAGAGATACGCTAGAAAAGTCATGAGTGACAAATGGACTGTACAAGCAAAATACGATGCTTGGCTAAAGGTTGAATTAGCAGCTGTGAAAGCTTGGAATAAGCTAGGTTTCATACCAAATGACGACTGTCAAAAGATCTGCGATAATGCTAAATTTGACATAGCTCGCATCGATGAGATAGAAAAAACAACAAAACACGATGTTATTGCATTTTTAACTAGCGTTTCTGAGAGCCTTGGCGATGAGAGCCGTTTCGTACATTTTGGTATGACAAGCAGCGATTGTATCGATACTGCTGTCGCTTTGCAGATCAAAGATAGCTTGGATCTTATCCTTGAAGACGTGTCAAATTTAATGGCTGCTTTAAAAACTCGTGCGATGGAGCATAAAAACACTCTTATGGTCGGCAGAAGCCATGGAATCCACGGTGAGCCTATTACTTTTGGGCTTGTCATAGCTATCTGGCATGATGAGATAAAAAGAGCTTATGAGCTTCTACTTCACGCACAAAAAACAATCAGCGTCGGCATGATAAGTGGAGCTATGGGAAACTTCGCTCACGCTCCACTAGAGCTTGAAGAGCTAGTTTGCGAGTATTTGGGTCTAAGTCCAGCACCAGCAAGCAACCAAGTTATCCAAAGAGACAGATACGCTCAAGTCATGAGTGCTTTAGCTATTTTAGCTAGTTCTTGTGAAAAAATCGCTGTCGCAGTTCGTCACTACCAAAGAACAGAAGTTTACGAAGCAGAAGAATACTTCAGCCCAGGTCAAAAAGGCTCAAGCGCTATGCCACACAAAAGAAATCCAGTCCTAAGCGAAAACGTAACTGGACTATGCAGAATGATCCGCAGCTATGCTATGCCAGCTATGGAAAACGTAGCCCTATGGCACGAACGCGACATCAGCCACAGCTCAGTGGAGAGATTTATACTTCCTGATGGATTTATCACTGCTGATTTTATGCTAAATCGCCTTACAAATCTTATCTCAAATTTAGTCGTTTATCCAGAAAATATGATGAAAAATCTAAATTTAACTGGCGGACTTGTATTTTCTCAACGTGTCTTGCTTGAGCTACCAAAACGTGGCGTGAGTCGTGAAGACGCCTACAAAGTCGTCCAAAGAAACGCTATGAAAGTCTGGGCTGACTTGCAAGAAGGCAAAAAAGCAATCGACGAGCAAGGTCACAGCCTATTTTTACAAAATTTACTAAACGATGAAGATCTAAGAGCAAAACTAAGCAACGAAGAGATCAAAGAGTGCTTCGACTACAGCTACTACACCAAAAATGTAGATGGCATTTTTGCTAGAGTATTCAAATAATCCACGCAAAGCCAAATTCGCAAAGATTTGGCTTTTTATATCATAAATTTAAAGGTCACAAATAAAGTCATGAAAGTCATTAAAAGAAACGGTCGAACAGAAGAATTAGACATATCCAAGATAAAAAAATACACCAGCGAAGCAGTTGCGAACTTAGACAACGTCAGCCTAAGCGAGCTTGAAGTCGATGCGAAAATCCAGTTTCGCGACAACATCACAACCGAAGAAATTCAACAAACCTTAATCAAAACCGCAGTCGAAAAAATCGACATAGATCGCCCAAACTGGACTTACGTAGCAGCAAGACTATTTTTATACGATTTGTATCACAAAGCAACTGGATTTAGCGGATATAACACATTAAGGCAATACCTTGAAAAAGGCGAAAAAGCTGGAAGAATACTGCTTGGACTTAAAGAAAAATATGACCTTGACGACCTAAATGCCTATATCAAACCAGAGCGTGACTTGCAATTTACCTATCTTGGTATCAAAACGCTTTATGACCGTTACCTTATCAAAGACAAAGACGCCAAACCTATCGAACTACCACAACACATGTTTATGGCAATTTCTATGTTTTTAGCTCAAAACGAGCTAAACGCACAAGACTGGGCGAAGAAGTTTTACGACCTTATAAGCAAATTTGAAGTCATGCTCGCCACCCCTACTCTAAGCAATGCTAGAACCACACGCCACCAGCTTAGTAGCTGCTATGTAGGAAGTACTCCTGATAATATAGAAGGCATTTTTGATAGTTACAAAGAGATGGCTCTGCTCTCTAAATTTGGTGGTGGAATCGGCTGGGACTGGTGTAAAGTGCGTGCAATGGGCGGCAGCATCGACGGACACAAAAACGCAGCTGGCGGTATCATTCCATTTCTCAAAGTCACAAATGACATCGCAGTCGCAGTCGATCAGCTAGGCACTAGAAAAGGCGCGATCGCTGTTTATATCGAGACTTGGCACATGGATATAAGCGACTTTTTGGATTTGCGTAAAAACTCAGGCGAAGAGCGTCGCAGAGCCCATGAGCTTTTCCCTGCTCTATGGATAAATGATCTATTTATGAAACGCCTTGAGAAAAACGAAAGATGGACGCTTTTTGATCCAGCTGACACAAGCGATCTTTGTGACCTTTATGGTGATGAGTTTGAAAAAAGATACATAGAGTATGAGCAAGACCCAAATATCACAAAAAGTCAAGTGCAGGCAAAAGAGCTTTGGAAGAAAATTTTAACTAATTATTTTGAAACTGGAATGCCGTTTTTGTGCTTCAAAGATAATGCAAACAGAGCCAACCCAAACATACACAAAGGTATCATAAGAAGCTCAAATTTATGCACCGAGATTTTCCAAAATACAGAGCCAAATTACTACCAAACAAAAGTAGTTTTCGCTGATGGAAGTGAGCGACTTTTTGATGAAAATATCGACATTACAGTAGATGGTGGCTACACTAAAAAAGCCAAAAAAATAACCGCACTTGACACTATGGACGGCAAAGAAATCTTCATAGTAGAAAAAGGACTAAAAGAAGGCAAAACCGCAGTTTGTAACCTTGCAAGTGTAAATTTAAGCAAGATAAATACTAAAGAAGATATCGCCAGAGTCGTGCCTATAGCCGTACGAATGCTTGATAACGTAATCGATCTAAACTTCTATCCACACGCAAAAGTCAAGCACACAAACTTAGCCAGCCGTGCAATCGGGCTTGGAGTCATGGGCGAAGCTCAAATGCTAGCCGAAAAACAAATCCCTTGGGGCAGCTACGATCACCTTGAGTTTATAGACAAAGTCATGGAAAACATAAGCTATGAAGTCATACACGCATCAAGCAATCTTGCAGTCGAAAAGGGAATTTACCCTGATTTTGAAGGCTCAAACTGGAGCAAAGGTATCTTCCCAATCGATGTAGCAAACAAAGAAGCAAAAGCACTCATAAACCGCGGTGGGCTTTTCGATGACAATAACTGCGACTGGGAAAAACTAAGAGCCAAAGTCAAAAGCGACGGTATGAGAAACGGCTATCTAATGGCGATCGCACCAACCTCAAGCATAAGCATACTTGTAGGCACAACTCAGACAATCGAACCAGTTTATAAACGCAAATGGTTCGAGCATAATCTCTCTGGTATGATACCTTCAGTCGTGCCAAATTTAAGCCCCGATACATGGCAATACTACACGCCAGCCTATGAACTAGACCAAAAATTACTCATAAAAGCTGGAGCAATCCGCCAAAAATGGATCGATCAAGGTCAAAGTTTAAATATTTTCATGAGCCTAGATAAAGCAAGCGGCGGATATCTAAGTGAAATTTACTCACTAGCTTGGAGGCTTGGAGTCAAATCCACATACTATCTAAGAAGCGAAAGCCCAGACTCAAGCAAGCTTGATAACAAACCAATGGATAGAAGCGTCGAATGCGAGGGTTGTCAATAATTTACTCTGCATAAATTTAAAATCATTTTTATAAAACGAGCTCAAATTTGAGTTCGTTTCCAAACTAATTCAGCTAAATTTTATTTTTTAAATCAAATTTACATCACAAATCAAAGAATTTTATTCAAATTTAGATATAATCAAAGTTTGTCAAAAATAAATTTTATTAAATAAGGAGTTCTTGTGGATAATCTAGAAGAGCACAAACTCAAACGTGGTATGAGCTCACGCCACTTAAATATGATAGCAATCGGTGGCGCTATCGGAACTGGTCTGTTTGTAGCTAGTGGAAACACTATAGCCACAGCTGGTCCTGGCGGCGCACTTTTAGCTTATGCATTAATCGGTTTTATGGTTTATTTACTTATGCAAAGTCTTGGTGAAATGGCTACTTATATGCCTGTTGCTGGTAGTTTTGAAGAGTATGGAACACGTTTTATAAGCCCATCTTTTGGCTTTGCTATTGGGTGGAATTACTGGTTTAACTGGGCTATCACAGTCGCAGCTGAGCTAGTCGCAGCAGCTATAATTATGAAATTTTGGTTTCCAGATGTGCCATCTACTTTGTGGTCTGCCCTATTTTTGAGCGTTATTATTATCATTAATTATTTTAGTTCTGGGGCATTTGGCGAGAGTGAGTTTTGGTTTTCACTTATAAAAGTCGTGGCTGTTATAGCATTTATTGCGCTTGGTTTGGCTATGATTTTTGGTATTATGAATGGTCATACTGGCGGATTTAACAACTGGACTTTAGTAAGCAGTAGTGGTGAGTCGGCTCCTTTTGTTAATGGCTGGTTTGGAATTTTAGCCGTATTTATGGTGGCTGGATTTAGCTTCCAAGGCACTGAGCTAGTAGCTGTCGCAGCTGGTGAGGCAAAAAATCCAGAAAAAAGCATACCAAAAGCTGTAAATGCAATATTTTGGAGAATTTTGCTATTTTATATATTTGCAATTGCGATAATTGGCACTTTAGTTCCTTTTACTGATCCAAATTTACTTAGAAACAACGAAACAGACATCGCTCAAAGCCCATTTACAATGGTATTTGATAGAGCTGGCATTGCCTTTGCAGCTAGCGTGATGAACGCTGTTATTTTCACAGCGATTTTTAGTGCTGGAAACTCTGGGCTTTATTCAAGTACTAGAATGCTCTACGCCCTAGCCCACTCAGGCAAAGCTCCAAAGATATTTGGCAAGACAAATGCTCGTGGCGTTCCTATATACGCTCTTATAGCCACTGCCATCATCGGCGCGGCGTGTTTTTTCACATCATTTATGGGCGATGGATCGGCTTATAGCTGGTTGATAAACGCTTCAGCTCTTGCTGGATTTATCACATGGATGGGAATCGCTTGGGCTCATTATAGATTTAGAAAAGCTTATGTCATACAAGGCAAAGATCCAGCAGATCTGCCATTTCGTGCAAAATGGTATCCTCTTGGACCTATCGTAGCTCTTATAATGTGTGCTATCGTCATCGTGGGGCAAAATTACGAGTCATTTATGCAAGGCAAAGATATGGTTAATTTGCTTACTAGCTATATAGGTTTATATCTGTTTCTTGGTATTTGGTTAGTACATAAGCTCATGACAAAATCCAAGCCTGTCGATCCAAGAAAAGCTGATTTAAGCAGACATCATCATCTATAAATTTAGCCATTTTGGCTAAATTTAATTAGTTTATAGTAACATAGCTGAAGTATTTTTGATGAAATTTGCAAGTTGTGAGTGCAGTGCGAGTGAGAAAATTTATGCTAAAGGCAAAGGCTGTAAATGAGCGTTTGTCGGTATAAATTTGGAGTAAGTCGTAGCAAAGTACAAGCGATACTCTTGCAAATTTCGCAAAAAGACAAAGCCAAAAACAAAGCTCAAATTTACTTAACATTAAAGCTGTGAGTCAAAGCTATCGCTATCGCATCAGTTATATCAAGCGGTTTTATCTCTTTATTTATTCCAAGCATTTTTTTTACCATGAAAGCAACCTGCTCTTTTGCTGCTTTTGCCTTGCCTGTGACTGCTTTTTTGACTTGCAGTGGTGTATATTCGCTAAACTCACCGTGAATTTGAAGTATTTTTAAACTCAAAGCTCCACGAAACTGAGCGAGTTTCAAAACAGTTTTTGGATTATAAGCAAAAAAGATATCTTCTATAGCCACAGCATCTATCTGATGAGATTTAAAGATGAGATCTAGCCCCTCACAAAGCTGAGTGATTTGATACTGCAAACTATCTTGCTTGATTTTGATTAATCCAGCTTCTATTAACGTCTTTTTGTTTCCGACTTTTTCAAGCACTGCATACCCACAATTACGTGTTCCAGGATCTATTCCAAGGATTTTCATCACTACTCTTTCAAGAGTTATTCACACCTTTTTCACTATGTGAATAACTAATATATTTTATTAGATAATATCATAAATTACCATATAAACAAATAAGCTCAAATAGACAAATAATTGATTTTTAATATAATTTTAGGTAGAATAAAGCCTAATTTAAAAATCTAAAGGTAAGTT